>DQGF01000212.1 GCA_003525045.1 Pseudomonas sp.
AGGGTTAATCATCAGGCCGAAATCAGGGCTTGGGCGCCACGCTCGTATCCGCCCCAAACCACTTCTGCGACAACGCCTCCAGCCGGCCATCCGCCTTGATCCGCTGCAACGCGTTTTCCAGGCTGGCGTGAAACGCCGGATTTCCCTTCTGAAACGGGATCGCCAGGCTCAAGGTCGGGCTGACTTTCGTCTGCTCCTTGAAAGACTGCACCAGCACCATCGGGCGCGGTTGCTCTTCTTTCTGCGCGATCAATTGCGCGTTGGTGTAGCTGTAAGGTTCGCTGAAGTCGAAACGATCCTTGAGATCCGGGGTCATTGCTATGTGGTTGATGGCGACGTCGTACTTGCCGCTTTCGACGCCGGCCAGCATATCGCCGGAATCGGTAATGACGAAGTCGGACCGCACATCCAGTTCATGGGCCAACAACTGACCTAATTCGACTTCGAAGCCCGTTAGTTTGCCGTCGTCCTTGAAATTGAAGGGCGGTGTATTAGCCTCAAGGGCAATGCGCAATTCGCCACGGTCGTTCACATCGTCAATCAGTTCGGCATGAGCCAAAGGGCTCAAAAGGGGTAGCAGGCAGATCAGGCCAGGCAAAAAACGCATGGTCACTCCTTTGAATTCATTATCGCGATGCTCTGGTTCGGGCTCGCTTTGCTATGGTTATCGAGAGCCTTCGACAACGAATGGCCGTGAAGTTGTCATGGTCGCGTGAATTTTACGAAAAAACTGGAGAAGAGAATGAAAACCTTTATGTCACGAGCAGTATTGGCGAGCCTGCTGATGGGGGCTTCGATGCTGGCAACAGCTGCGACACCGGCTCCCAAGGGTGCAGAAGTGTCCATCGTTTCTCCCGCGGACGGTGCCACGGTTCCACAAGCCTTCATCGTCAAGTTCGCCGTAGAGAACATTGCGTTGGCGCCAGCGGGTGATGTCACCAAAAATACCGGCCATCACCATCTACTGATCGATGTCGACAAACTGCCAGCCGCCGGTACTCCGATTCCAGCGGATGCTAACCATATGCACTTTGGCAAGGCGCAGACCCAGGCTGAAGTCAAATTGACACCGGGCAAGCACACCTTGCAGCTGGAGCTGGGCGACAGCGGCCACATGCCGTTCGATCCGCCAATCGTTTCGAAGAAAATCACCGTCAATGTCAAATAAAAAAAGGGAGCCCGAGGGCTCCCTTTTTTACAGCTGCAAGCTTCAAGCTATAAGCCTCAAGTTAAAGCAAAAGCAAAAGCGAACTCAACTTGCCGCTTGAAGCTTGTCGCTTGTAGCTGCTCTTAAAACAATACCCGGCAACGAATGGTGCCGTTGATGTGCTGCAGCTTCTCTTGTGCCATTTCCGAGTAGTCGGCATCGACATCGATCACGACGTAGCCAACTTTCTCGTTGGTCTGCAGGAACTGACCGGAAATGTTGATGCCGTTTTCGGCGAAGACTTTGTTGATCTCGCTCATCACACCCGGGATGTTCTCGTGGATGTGTAGCAGGCGGTGCTTGCCAGGGTGAGCCGGCAGAGCCACTTCCGGGAAGTTCACCGACGATACCGAGGTACCGTTGTCGCTGTACTTGACCAGTTTTTCTGCCACTTCCAGACCGATGTTGGCCTGCGCTTCAGCAGTGGAACCACCGATGTGCGGGGTCAGGATCACGTTGTCCAGGCCACGCAGCGGGCTTTCGAACTCTTCGTCGTTGGAGCGTGGCTCCACCGGGAAGACGTCGATGGCCGCGCCGATCAGGTGCTTGTCCTTGATCGCGTCCGCCAGGGCTTGCAGTTCGACCACGGTGCCGCGAGCGGCGTTGATCAGGATCCCGCCCTTCTTGATGGCACGGATTTCTTTCTCGCCGATCATCCACTGGGTCGCAGCGGTTTCCGGAACGTGCAGGGTGACGATGTCGGACATGCCCAGCAGTTCGGTCAGGCTGGCCACCTGGGTTGCGTTGCCCAGCGGCAGCTTGGTCACGGTGTCGTAGAAATACACCTGCATGCCCAGACCTTCTGCCAGGACCGACAATTGCGTACCGATCGAACCATAACCGACGATACCCAGCTTCTTGCCGCGGATTTCGAAGGAATTGGCTGCGCTCTTGATCCAGCCGCCACGGTGGCAGGAAGCGTTCTTCTCAGGGATGCCGCGCAGCAACAGGATCGCTTCGGCCAGCACCAGCTCGGCGACGGAGCGAGTGTTGGAATACGGTGCGTTGAACACCGCGATGCCGCGTTCGCGAGCCGCGTTCAGGTCAACCTGGTTGGTGCCGATGCAGAAACAGCCGACAGCCACCAGCTTCTTCGCCTGATCGAAGATTTCTTCAGTCAGTTGAGTGCGGGAGCGAATGCCGATGAAGTGAGCATCAGCGATCTTTTCCTTGAGCTGGGCCTCCGGCAGAGAACCTGTCAGGTACTCGATGCTGGTGTAGCCCGCCGCCTTGAGGACGTCGACAGCCGATTGGTGGACGCCTTCGAGAAGAAGGAACTTGATCTTGCTCTTATCGAGAGAAGTCTTGCTCATCTGCGTAAACCTGTATCCCGGAGAAAAATGGCAGGAAATAGCCAGCAGACGCTGACCCGGACGACAAGAATGCCGTCGCCGCAGAACAGCCGTTGGGCACTATGCTGCGGGGTCGGTATGCTAGCATAAGCGCCCCGCTAAACACCCATTCCTGCGACGTGAAGCGTTCTCAGGATGACCATGAATTGTTCGAGAGTTCTATCGATGACCAATCCTGACCTGATTGATGAGCTGAAGACCCTGGTTGAGCCTGGCAAGGTGCTGACCGATGCCGACTCCCTGAATGCTTATGGCAAGGATTGGACCAAGCATTTCGCCCCGGCTCCGACGGCCATCGTGTTCCCCAAGACCACCGAGCAGGTCCAGGCCGTTGTCCGTTGGGCCAATAAGCATAAGGTGGCGCTGGTGCCGTCCGGCGGGCGCACGGGCCTTTCCGCCGCTGCCGTGGCAGCCAATGGCGAAGTGGTGGTGTCCTTCGACTATATGAACCAGATTCTCGACGTGAACCTGACCGACCGCACCGCGGTCTGCCAGCCGGGCGTGGTCACTGAGCATTTGCAGAACGTGGCCGAAGAAAAAGGCCTGTACTACCCGGTGGACTTCGCTTCGGCAGGTTCCAGCCAGATTGGCGGCAATATCGGCACCAATGCCGGCGGGATCAAGGTCATTCGCTACGGCATGACCCGTAACTGGGTCGCGGGCATGAAAGTCGTCACCGGCAAGGGCGATCTGCTGGAGCTGAACAAGGACCTGATCAAGAACGCCACCGGTTACGATCTGCGTCAGCTGTTCATCGGCGCTGAAGGCACCCTCGGTTTTGTCGTCGAAGCGACCATGCGCCTGGACCGTGCGCCGAAAAACCTCACCGCCATGGTCCTCGGCACCGCCGATTTCGATTCGATCATGCCGGTGCTGCACGCCTACCAGAGCAAGCTCGATCTGACTGCGTTCGAATTCTTCTCCGACAAGGCTTTGGCCAAAGTCATGGGCCGTGGTGACGTGCCGGCACCGTTCGAATCCGCTTGCCCGTTCTACGCACTGCTGGAATTCGAGGCGACCACTGAAGAAGTGGCCAACCTGGCCTTGGAAACCTTCGAACACTGCGTCGAGCAGGGCTGGGTGCTGGACGGGGTGATGAGCCAGAGCGAGACCCAGCTGCAGAATCTGTGGAAGCTGCGCGAATATATCTCAGAAACCATCTCCCACTGGACGCCGTACAAGAACGACATTTCGGTCACCATTTCGAAAGTACCGGCTTTCCTGAAGGAAATCGACGCGATCGTTGGCGAACACTACCCGGATTTCGAAATCGTCTGGTTCGGCCACATCGGCGACGGCAACCTGCACCTGAACATCCTCAAGCCGGACAACCTGAGCAAGGATGAGTTCTTCGCCAAGTGCGCGACCGTCAACAAGTGGGTGTTCGAAACCGTCGAGAAGTACAACGGCTCGATTTCCGCCGAACACGGCGTCGGCATGACCAAACGTGATTACTTGACCTACAGCCGCTCGCCGGTTGAGATCGAGTACATGAAAGCCGTCAAAGCGGTGTTCGACCCGAACGGGATCATGAACCCGGGCAAGATCTTCGCTGTTTGATTCTTCGAACTTTAAGAGCACGAATCAGGAGTCGGTAATGAGCTATCAGCACCAGTATGTCGACGGTACGCGTATTCACTTCCCGCTGGGGAAGGTGGTGTGCATCGGCCGCAACTACGCCGAACACGCCAAGGAACTGGACAATCCGGTACCTACGGAACCTCTGCTGTTCATCAAGCCGGGCAGTTGCGTCGTGTCGCTGGAAGGCGGTTTCAGCATTCCGACCGAGCGCGGCTCGGTGCATTACGAAGCGGAAATCGCGGTGTTGATCGGCAAGCCTCTGTCGACCAAGCCGAGCCGTGAAGAAGTGCTTGACGCGATTTCAGGTTTCGCCCCGGCCCTGGATCTGACCCTGCGCGACAAGCAGGCTGAGCTGAAATCCAAAGGCTTGCCGTGGGAAATCGCCAAGTCTTTTGACGGTGCGGCCGTGATTGCTCCGTTCGTGTCCGGCAGCACCTTCGCCGACCTGACCGACATCGGCATTCGTCTGACCATCAACGGTGAAGTCCGCCAGGACGGCAACAGCAGCGCGATGCTCAACCCGATCGTGCCGATGATCCAGCACATGGCCGGGTGCTTCTCGCTGCAGGCGGGTGACGTGATCCTGACCGGCACGCCGGTTGGCGTTGGTCCGCTGAATGTCGGTGACGAACTGGTGCTGGAATTGCCGGGCGCTAGCAGCTTCAACAGCAGCGTGCGCTAGCCCGGACACTGCAAAAAAACCTGTGGGAGCGAGCCTGCTCGCGAAAGCGGTCCGTCATTCGACGTCAATGTTGGATGTGCTGGCCTCTTCGCGAGCAGGTTCGCTCCCACAGTGGTTTTTGGCGGCCTCAAGTTCAGCGCCCACGCAGGGCAATCCCACCATTTTCCGTTTTTTTCACATCTTGTCTGGATAATTCCGAGGCTTGCGGCATCTGAGCCGATCCCAATTGTGCTATTACCCTTGGCCTGAATTTTCTGGAACGCTGCCCTCGATGCCGACCCAACCACTGCCCAAGCTTGAAACTGCCCGCCGCTCGCGCTTTGTCATGCGCTGGTACTCCTGGCTATTACTAGTAGCTGCCGCGGCATACGGCCTCGCATTCGCAATGCATTGGGATGACCGGGGCGTGCTCTGGGTGCTGGAACGTTTCGAAAGCCCTGCTGAACGCCAGGAGAGCATCTGGTTGCCGGATTACCGTGCGGTGATCGACGCCAAATTACTGCCAGGCATGGAAAAGGATGAAGCCTCTGACCTGGCCTACAACCCGCAGACCAAGACCCTGTTCTCGGTCATGGGCAAGAACCCGTTCCTGGTCGAGCTGACGTTGCAGGGTGACGTTCTGCGCAAAATACCGCTGACAGGCTGGAGTAACCCGGAAGGCGTGACCGTAATGGGCAATGGTCTGTTGGCCATAGTCGATGAACGTGAACACCTGCTCTCCATCGTCAAGGTCGATGCCGATACCCGCGAGCTGAACATCGCCAACTTCCCGAAATACGATCTCGGTCCTTCGAAAGATCAGAACAAGGCCTTCGAAGCCATCGTCTGGGACTCGCGCAATCAGCAAATCCTGCTGGGTGAAGAGCGTCCACCGGCGCTGTTCAGCTGGAAAAGCGACGGCAGCCAGACCCTCAAGGGCGACAAGCAGAAACTCGTCAGTGATGCACTGGATATCCGCAACCTGTCGGCCCTGGCCATCGACCCGCGCACTGGCCACACCCTGGTGTTGTCCGCCGATTCCCACTTGTTGCTGGAGCTGGACGAGAAGGGCGAGCAGGTCAGCTTCATGACCCTGCTGGGCGGCTTCAATGGCTTGAAGAAGACTATTCCCCGCGCAGAAGGCGTGACCATGGATGAGGCTGGCACGTTGTATATGGTGAGCGAACCGAACCTGTTCTACCGCTTCGAAAAGCAGAAATAACGATCACCCGGCAGCTCCTACGCTGATTGAATGCAGATGTTGTGATGCAAGGCCACTGGCCATTAAGCTTTAATTCAGACTACCGTGGTATTTCATCCGCCTGTCTTGAATCCGAGCTCGCCTGAATGCGCCGACTTGCCCATCCCAAACCCCTGATTCTAATTCTCTCGGCGATTGCGCTGATCGCGCTGGTTGCGTTCGGCCAATATCTGCGCCTGTTCGAGCGCGCCTGGTTCAATATGCACACGCTTTGGCAACCCGAGAACGCTCAATCCATCGGTCTGGATCGCTATCGGGTCACGGTCGAAGCGCGAGTCATCGACGGTCTGGACGACAATGTCTCCGCGCTGACCTTCGATCCGGTGCGCAAGAGCCTGTTCACGGTCACCAACAAAAACTCCGAGCTGATCGAGCTGTCCCTGGACGGCCAGATCATTCGACGCATAGCGCTGGTCGGCTTCGGCGATCCGGAAGCCGTGGAATTCATCAGCGCCGACACTTACGTAATCACCGACGAGTATCAGCAGCGACTGATCAAGATTCACCTGGAGAAGGACACGACCTTCCTCGACGCGCAAGATGCCGAACAGATGACGCTCGGCGTGCACATGAGCGGCAACAAGGGCTTCGAGGGGCTGGCGTATGACTCAGTGGGCAAGCGTCTATTCGTGGCCAAGGAGCGCGACCCGATGCTGATCTACGAAGTGCAGGGCTTCCCGCATTACAACCCGGAAAAATCCTACGCGGTGCATGTGGTCAACAACCCCAGGCGTGATGCCGGGATGTTCGTCAGGGACCTGTCGAGCCTGCAATACGACGAGCGCAGCGGACATTTGCTGGCATTGTCCGACGAGTCGCGGCTGATTCTGGAGCTGGATGTCGACGGGCGACCGCTGAGTACCATGTCTCTGAGCAAGGGGCACCAGGGTTTGCAGAAAACCGTGCCGCAAGCGGAAGGGATTGCCATGGATGACGACGGTACGATGTACTTGGTCAGCGAGCCAAACCTGTTCTATGTCTTCAAGAAACCGGAACAAAACTAACAAACACCCCAAAACCAATGTGGGAGCGGGCTTGCTCGCGAAGGCGGTCTGTCAGTCGACATCTCTATCGACTGACACGGCCTCTTCGCGAGCAAGCCCGCTCCCACAGGGTCCAGTGCTGTTCACAAATGTGTGGACAGTCTGCTTACTTGGCGCGCAGGGTTTTGACGCCTTCGCTGGTACCCAGCAACAACAAATCCGCCGGACGCGCCGCGAACAAACCGTTGGTGACCACGCCAACAATGGCGTTGATCTGCGTCTCCAACTCCACGGGGTTGGTGATCTGCATGTTGAACACGTCGAGGATGATATTGCCGTTGTCGGTGAGCACGCCTTCACGGTAAACCGGATCGCCGCCTAGCTTCACCAGCTCGCGGGCCACGTGGCTGCGGGCCATCGGGATCACTTCCACCGGCAGCGGGAACGCGCCGAGGACCGGCACCAGCTTGCTGGCGTCGGCGATGCAGATGAAGGTCTTGGCCACGGCCGCGACGATCTTCTCGCGGGTCAGGGCTGCGCCGCCGCCCTTGATCAAGTTCAGGTGCTCATCGCTTTCATCGGCGCCGTCGACGTAGAACTCCAGGTCGCTGACGGTATTGAGCTCATACACCGGAATGCCGTGACCCTTGAGGCGGGCGGCGGTGGCTTCGGAGCTGGCAACCGCGCCGTCGAACGCGCCCTTATGCCGGGCCAGGGCGTCGATGAAGCAGTTGGCGGTGGAGCCGGTGCCGACCCCGACGATGCTCTTGTCATCGAGTTTCGGGAGGATGAAGTCGACGGCGGCCTGAGCCACTGCCTGTTTGAGTTGATCCTGGGTCATGCGGGCTCCGAGGTGCCGAAGGGGAACGAAAGGCCGGCATTATAGGCTTCGGGGCGGGCAAGGTCATTGCCCGATTGGCAGGTCAACGTCATGTCCAATCCCTGTAGGAGCGAAGCTTGCTCGCGAAAGTCGTGAACGATAACGCGGAAAACCAGATGCCAAGCGGCGGCCCGGGGTTTTTCGCGAGCAAGCTCGCTCCTACAACAGGGCGTGGTCTGTGTCGGTGACCTTAAAACCTCTTGATTCGTGTGGTCGCCCGCCCGAAAGCCGGGTTAGACTCCTTAACCCTGCCCAACTCGCTCAGTGATGCTTTCCGATGCTCGAACAGTACGTCAAAAAGATCCTCACCTCGCGCGTTTATGACGTTGCCGTAGAAACCCCTCTGCAGACTGCCCGCCAGCTCTCCGAGCGGCTGGGCAATGATATTTGGCTCAAGCGCGAAGACTTGCAGCCGGTGTTCTCGTTCAAGATTCGCGGCGCTTACAACAAGCTCACCCAGCTTTCCGACGAGGAGCGCGCTCGCGGTGTCGTGACCGCTTCGGCGGGCAACCATGCACAAGGCCTGGCCCTGGCGGCCAAGGTGTTGGGCGTGAAAGCGACCATCGTGATGCCCAAGACCACTCCGGAAATCAAGGTCGAAGGCGTGCGTTCGCGCGGCGGCAAAGTGGTGCTGCACGGCGATTCGTTCCCGGAAGCCCTGGCCTACTCGCTGAAACTGGTCGACGAAAAAGGTTACGTCTACATTCACCCCTACGACGATCCCCATACCATTGCCGGGCAGGGCACGGTGGCTATGGAAATTCTGCGTCAGCACCCTGGGCGTCTGGATGCGATTTTCGTCCCTGTGGGTGGTGGCGGGTTGATCGCCGGGATCGCCGCCTACGTGAAATACCTGCGTCCGGAAATCAAAATCATCGGCGTCGAGCCCGACGATTCCAACTGCCTGCAAGCCGCCATGGCGGCCGGTGAGCGCGTGGTGCTGCCGACCGTGGGCCTCTTCGCCGATGGCGTGGCGGTGGCGCAGATCGGCCAGCACACCTTCGATATCTGCAAAGACCATGTCGATGAAGTCATCACCGTCAGCACCGACGAGATCTGTGCGGCGATCAAGGATATCTACGACGATACCCGCTCGATCACCGAACCCGCCGGCGCCTTGGGCGTGGCCGGGATCAAGAAGTACGTCGAGCAGCGCGGCGTCACCGGACACACCTTCGTGGCCATCGACTCCGGCGCCAACGTCAACTTCGACCGCCTGCGCCATGTCGCCGAACGCGCCGAGCTGGGCGAGGGCCGCGAAGCCATCATCGCCGTGACCATCCCCGAGAAGCCGGGCAGTTTCAAGGCGTTCTGCGAAGCCATCGGCAAGCGCCAGATCACCGAGTTCAACTACCGCTACAACACCGGCAGCGAAGCCCATATCTTCGTCGGCGTACAGACGCATCCGGAAAACGATCCGCGCAGTGCGCTGCTTGCCAGTCTGACCGAACAGGGTTTCCCGGTACTCGACCTGACCGACAACGAACTGGCCAAGTTGCATATCCGCCACATGGTCGGCGGGCGTGCGGCCCATGTCGTCGATGAAGTGGTGCTGCGCTTTGAATTCCCGGAACGGCCCGGTGCGCTGTTCAACTTCCTCAACAAGCTCGGCGGGCGCTGGAACATCTCGATGTTCCACTACCGCAACCATGGCGCGGCGGATGGCCGTGTGGTCGCCGGCCTGCAAGTACCGCATGACGAACGTCATCTGGTGCCGGCGGCACTGGAAGAAATCGGTTACCCGTACTGGGACGAAAGCGACAACCCGGCCTATCAGCTGTTTCTCGGCTGAGGGCTACGCTGATGGACAGGCTATAAGGAAATCGAACAATGGAAACATTAACCGCCCTGAAAGTGGCGCACATCGTGGCAACGGTGCTGTTGTTGATCAGCGCACTGGGGCTGGCGATCTGGGTCTGGCGTGCGCGGCGCAACGGTGATCCGACCGCTCACACTCGCACGCTGCAGCGGCCGCGGGTGTTCATCTGGTTGCTGATGGGGCTGGCATTGCTGAGCATGCCGTTTACCGGCTGGTGGATGGTGCACCTGGTGGGCTGGCCGCTGGGGCAGACCTGGTTGCTGGCTTCGAGTGTGCTTTACACCGTGGCGGCGCTGGCATGGTTTTGGCTGCTGGTGCGGCTTAACAAGTTGCGCAAGGCGCCAGGAGGCAACGGCAAGTTCACCTTCGCCCTCGCACTGTTCAGCTTTGTTTGTTTTATCGCGATTGCGGGGTTGATGGGGGCCAAGCCGGTTTAAGGCTTGGG
>DQGF01000551.1:0-5195 GCA_003525045.1 Pseudomonas sp.
AATTCCTGTGGGAGCGAGCCTGCTCGCGAAGAGGTCCTAAAGGCTGTCACTCCTCTATGCTGTCATCCAGCCGCCAATAGCCAACCGCTTTGACGAAACGCTCGTCCAGCCCATGCTCATCCAGCAGTACCCGGCGAATCTGCCGCGACACTTTGGTCTCAGTCGCCACCCAGGCGTACAGATTACCCTGGGGCACTTGCAGCTGTTTGACGGTGCTCAGCAGGTTGTTCCTGCCGCCTTCGCGCAAGACCCAGATCACATTGACCTGCGCCGGGCTCTCCAGCTGTTGCTGCTCGGCGCCGTTCTCCACTTCCACGATCACCAGCGCCCGCCGGTTGGCCGCCAGACCTTCCAGGCGTCGAGCGATGGCGGGCAGGGACGTCTCGTCGCCGATCAGCAGGTAGCTGTCGAACATATCCGGCACGATCATCGAACCCCGTGGCCCGCCGATGTGCAGGAACTGGCCGGGTGTGGCCTGTTCGGCCCAGGTCGCGGCCGGGCCGTCGCCGTGCAGCACGAAGTCGATGTCCAGCTCCAGCGTGTCGAGATCATAGCGCCGTGGGGTGTAGTCGCGCATGGCTGGCATCGGGCCGTGGTCTTTACCGGCACCGAGTACCAGGGTTTCCAACGTCGCCTGTTCCGCCGCGTTCTGCGGGAAAAGCAGTTTGACGTGGTCGTCCGTGCCGAGGCTGACAAAGCCTGCCAGCTCAGGCCCGCCCAACGTAATCCGGCGCATGCGCGGCGTCAGGTCGACCACCCGCAGGACTTGCAGCCGACGGCGTTTGATTTCGTGCGTGACGCGGTGGATGGTTTGCACGATCACTTCAGTCATTCGGTTTTCTCCGGTGCGGCTTCAACGGCGGTGCCGTCGACGATGGCTTTGGCGGTGTTATTGAGCAGGTCGCGTACGCGCAGAACTTCTTCCGGGCTCCAGCGACCATGGTGCATTTGCAAGGCATGGCGCAGGTTGTGCACCGCTTCATGAATTTCGGCCGGGCGATCCTGGCCGCGCAACGAGCGCTTGCTGACTTCGATGCGCATACGCACGCCGTCCAGGGCAATTGCCTGCTCGCTTAATGAATGACGTCCGGCGTCGGTGATGCTGTAGCGTTTTTTCCCGCCTTCGGCGTCGCCCTGAATCATTTCGCTTTCTTCCAGAAAGGTCAGGGTCGGGTAGATCACGCCAGGACTTGGGCTGTAGGCGCCGTCGAACATGCTCTCGATCTGGCGGATCAGGTCATAGCCGTGGCATGGCTGCTCGGCGATCAGCGCCAGTAACAGCAATTTCAGATCGCCAGGGGCAAAGACCCGCGGGCCGCGTCCGCCGCGCTCACGGCCGGGTCCGGGGCGTTTTTCGAAGCCGTCACGGCCGTCGCCGTGTTCGCGGTGGGGTGAATGATGGTCTCTCATTTCTGTTTGCTCTCGTCAGGTTTAGATACAACTTAAGATATATCTTAAGATCTGAGCAAGAGGTTTTTGCGAGAAGCTAACGACCGCCGACGAGTGGTGACCTGGTTGAGTGATGCAATCATTGAGTAATACCACTGAAAGCGAGCTGATTTTTCGCACCTGTAGGACTACATGCAAATTTGAAGTTATTGCTCTAATAATTTTTGAGCTTATATTCTAAAAAAGACTTGAGTGTCCGTGTTGTCTAGCTAAAACTGCTGTAGGGTTTTTTCAATAAAACTGTATGTAGGTCGTAACTTACAGTCGCTGTTTTTATATTTAAGTTTTTTGTTTATTTTGCTTTCCGGTTCTAGGGTCGTTTAACTACGCGTTCATAGGAAGTTGTCTGCTTACTTTCCAGAGCGAGGAGTCGATCATGCCTCGGCGTTGAAAGTTCAAATCAACACGGCGCCCGCACTGGCAAAATGGGCGAAGTTCTGAAGGTCAAGATCCAAATCCGAAAAATAACTAAATACCACCTGCGGCAGGGAACATTCAGAGTCGCGATACCGGATCGGCAGCTGCCAGGGACGAACCTTCTACGGGGAGGCATTGTGAAGCGCTGCCTGGTTGCAGATACGGGGTCAGAATCGGCGCCATGCCTTTGAGCACCTGCACCGGCAACGCCGAGGTGAACTTGAACGCTTCGGCCGTGCGCCCGGGCACGAACGCGGTCATGGTGCCGAAGTGGGTATCGCCGATATAGAACACGAAGGTCGCGGTGCGGTTGATCGATTTCGAGCTCAGAATCCGGCCGCCGGAACCGATGGCTTCGATGCGGTTATCGCCGGTACCGGTCTTGCCGCCCATGGCCAAGGGTTTGCCATCGGGCGTTATGAAACTGCCGGAGACGCGTTTGGCCGTGCCCGCATCCACCACCTGCGACAAGGCTTCGCGCATGGCCGTGGCAACCTCGGACGGCATCACCCGTTTGCCGACATCCGGATTACTGATCAATCTGGTTTCATACGGCGTGTTCGCCGCGAAGTGCAGGCTGTCGATGCGCAGTGTCGGCATCCGTACCCCGTCATTGAGAATGGTGCCAATCAGTTCGGCCAACGCGGCCGGGCGATCGCCCGAGCTGCCGATGGCGGTGGCCAGCGATGGCACCAGGTGATCGAACGGGTAGCCGACTTTCTGCCAGCGCTGGTGAATGTCGAGGAACGCCTCGATTTCCAGCATGGTGCGGATGCGACTGTCGCGGGCACCCTTGTGCCGACTCTTGAACAGCCAGCTGTAGACTTCCTGACGTTCGAACTGGCTGGCTTTGACGATCTGGCTGAACTTGGCGTCGGGGTTGTTCAACAGATAGCCCATCAGCCACAAATCCAGCGGGTGCATTTTGGCAATGAAGCCCTGGTCCGGCAGGTCATAGGCGCCGGGTCCGTAACTCAGGTACAGCCGTTCAAGACGTTCGTCTGTCAGTTTTTCGGTGAGCTTGGCGCCTTTGAGGTGCGAGCGCACGAAGCTGTTGAAGTTTTCCTGGCTGGCCTGGGGCCACAGATAACGATGCACGGCGGCCATGCGAATCGGGGTCGGGCGCATGCCGTCGAGAAAGGTCTCGAGCCGCGCCTGGGTATCCTTGTTCTTGTACTTCTTCCAGAACTTCAGCAGGAACGAGGTGCCTTCGCGGTCGGCGAACGAGGCCAGGTATTCCTGACGCCGCGGGTTGCTATCGTCCTTGAGCAGTTCGGCACTGTTGTTGGGGCCTGAATAAGTGGTGTAGCGCACCAGGTCACGCATCAAGCGAATGAACGGCAGGTTGATCGACTCACGTATGGCATCGCGCAAGGTCGGCATGCGGCCATTGTCTTCGTTACGAAAGTTGTGGAACGTGTGCAACCCGCCACCGGTGAAAAAGGCTTCGCCGGGGCTGGCGGAGTATTTGCGGTCCAGCGCGGCGCCAAGCATGGCCGGCAGGTTGCGGTCTTTATTCTGGATCAGGTAATCGACGGCCCAGCGGCTCAGGCGGTCCTGGTCGGGGACATCGACTTTCTTCAGTTCCGGGATGGTCATCGTTGCGTATTTATCGTGCAGCTCGGCGATGATCTGCAAGTAGGTGGTGAGCACGCGCATTTTGGCGGTGGAGCCCAGTTCCAGCTTGCTGCCTTCATTGATATCGAACGGCTGGTCGGTGCTGTCGGTCTGTACCCGCACCCGCGAGCCGTCCGGGGTCAGTTCGAACAGGGTGAAGCTATAGCGCACCTGCGTGGTGCTGGTGGGGGTCAGCAGGCGTTCGCCGATCAGGCCGATCTGGGCCGCAAAGGCGGGATCAGCCAGATGCTTGAGGTACTCGGTGGCCTTGGTTTGCAGCTCGCCTTGCAAGGTGCTGGTGGCGGAGAGGTCGAGGCGGTCGAGGTCGTACAACGGACGATTGAGCAAGCCGGCCAGGCGACTGCGCGCCACGCTGATGCCTTTGTTGGTTTCGATCGGCTGGATAGTGGGCTGGGTTTGCCAGTCGCGGTAAGTCGCCTTGCTGGCCAATGCCGCTGCCGCGAGCGGCGCATCGATCACGCCATTCTGGGCCAGCAGGCGAATGTGGCTGTCGGTCAGGTCGGCCAGTTCTTCATGGCCCTTGGTCAAATAATAGGAAGGGCGGCGCTGGGCAATCATCAATGACAGCATTTCACGCAGGGCCAGGCCTTTCTCCGCCATGCTTTTCGGATCTGTTGCGGCGCTGATCAGCCGTTCATTGGCCTTATTGAAGTCGGCGCCATACCAGACGCGCAAACCCTCGGCCATGCCATGCACTTCACCGTGACCCGGCACGGCCGACAGGGGCACGCTGTTGAGGTAGTCGCGAATCACATTCTGCCGGGCTACAAGGGTATCCGGTCCGGCCTGATAGGCGCGCACGCTGGCGGAAATCATCTGGCGAATTTTTTCTGCGCCCGAGACGGTCAAGCCATCGGGCGAGTGCCGGTACTTCTCGAGCTGCGTCGCCAGGGTACTGCCACCCGCCGACTGGCCCGGCAAATGCAACATTTTTGCGATCTGGGACCACGCCGCCATGCCGAACCGTGGCCAATCCACGGCGGGGTTGGCCTGGGGCTGGCGGGGGTCGAGCAGGAAGCGGTTTTCGATGAACAGCAGGCTGCTGACCACCACTGGCGGGATCGCGGCAAAGCTTGAATAAAGTTGTTGTGGGTATTTGTACTGGTAAAGCGGTTCCGCACGGCAATCGGTAATCGACAACCCTGCCTGGATTTTCTCTGGATAGGGTACGAAAAAGCCCTTGTCGCTGTAGTTCATCAGTGCCTCGGAGAAGCGGGTTTGCGAGGCAATGACGTAGTCACGCTTGAGCAGCCGTGGCAGGAACTCATCCAGGGAGCTGTAGCCCAAACGCAGATCGAAAGGCCCGGCGCCGGGGTAGTGAATGGCGTCGCTGGGGCCCGATTGCATGTCATATTTCAGGGACGCGGCAAATTTGCTGACTTCCCGGGACTGAAATTTCGAGGTGCGCATTTCTTTGGCGGCAGCCAGCCCCACGACGATCGCGATAATCACCAACAACAACCAGAACGCCCCCCAGCCGTGCCGGGAACGACCAGGTTTTTCAGGTAAAGGCGCTTCATCCACACGTTCAGTCTGAACCACAGTTTTACTCGAATCGGTTTGCCATAAAGCGCCCATAGTCGACTGATCCATTCCCGCAGATTGATCGGACTTGTTTGAAGCTTAGACGGTGGTTGGCGTTGGTGAAAAAATTGTGAACACTCAATGTCGCGTGTGCACCGCTACCTGTG
>DQGF01000551.1:5538-6280 GCA_003525045.1 Pseudomonas sp.
CTGGGCTGCGCAGCAGCCCCAAATCCTGCATTCGCGGTTTGTCTGAAGGGGCCGGTTCTCAGGTTTGGGGCTGCTGCGCAGCCCAGCGGGAGTAAACTCCCTCGCCACAGAGTTGTGCAAGACCTGTTGATTAGAGCCAGCAGGCATCCCAAAGCGGGTAGTCACCGATTTTTTCCACCAACCCTGCGCGCAATGGGTTGGCGACGATGTAGCGAGCGAAGGGCAACAGATCTTCGCCATCGCGAATGGCCCGGTCGTGGTAGCCGCTTTGCCAGAAAGCGCCTTCTCTGTTCAGTGCCCGATTGATCGTCAGCGTACTGCGAGATTTGACGGCCTGCATGAGTTGCGCCAACGAACGCTGTTCGAGTTGCACCAACCAATGAAAGTGGTCGGGCATGATCACCCAGGCTATGGACTCGACCCATTCCTGGTCGTGGGCTCGTTTGAGTTCAGCCACCAACAATCGACCTGACCGCCAATCTGTGAAGATTCGGTGGCGCTGGTGCACAACGGCAGTTATGAGGTAGGCCCGACCGATTTCTGAAAAGCGGCCATGGCGTAGCCAATGTGAATTTGGGCGTGGTTGCATTCCTTTGCGTCCATTAACAGTTGTTTCACTCACCCTAGCCATCCATCTACCTACACGTGGCCGCAACTCCTGAGTGAAAATTCCGAAACTCCTGAAGGATCCACATGGGGGATGAAGTTTTGTGGACCTGGAGCTTTTGTGGCGAGGGAGCTT
>DQGF01000533.1:0-2750 GCA_003525045.1 Pseudomonas sp.
CATGAAGCTGATCGGCCAGGAAGAAGTGTGGGAGAACATCCAGAAAAGCAACGCCATCGGTCGCGCCTGGACTTGGTTCCAGGGCGCACTGAACGGCCTGATGGGCTTTGTCCGTGCGATACCCGTACAGATCCTGGAAACGCTGGCCAGCATCACCTGGCAGGATGTCATTACCCTTGCAGGAGCGTTCGCCAAAGTTGGCAAGGCACTGTTGAGCGTAGCGGGGCAGTTTTTCAGTTGGGCCGGGGTACAAGTCGTCAGCCTGCTGGAAATCATCTTTGCTGTGGTCGCACCGAACGCCGTGCCCTACATCAAAAAAGTACAGGGCGCATTTCACACCATTATCCAGAAACCGATTGCCTTCGCCGGCAACCTGGTGCGCGCCGGAAAAATGGGGTTCGAACTGTTTGCCACCAACATTGGGGCGCATTTGAAAACCGCGCTGATCAAATGGATCACCGGCCCTTTGGGTGAGGCCGGCGTATACATTCCAAATGCCTTCAGCCTGATCGAAATCGTCAAGCTGGTGCTGTCGGTGCTGGGCCTGACTTGGCAGAACATCCGCGCCAAGCTTGTGAAAATCATCCCCGATCCGGTGCTGACGGTGCTGGAGAAAACCGCCAGCGTACTGGTGACGTTGGTGCACGATGGCCCGGTAGCGGCCTGGCAGGAAATCAAGAACGAGTTGAACGAACTCAAGGACTCGATGATCGCCAAGGTCACTGAAATGATCACGACCGAGGTGGTCAAGGCGGCCGTCGTGAAACTGGTGAGCATGCTCAACCCCGCCGGCGCGGTGATACAGGCCATCATCGCCGTCTGGAAAACGATCAGTTTCTTTATTGAGAAGATCAATCAGATCGCTGCCGTAGTCGCGTCCTTTATCGATTCGATTGCCGACATTGCAGCGGGCCAGGTCACCGGCGCTTCCAAGAAGGTCGAGCAGGCCATGGCCAATACGCTGACCGTGATCATTGCCTTCCTGGCCAAGTTTGCCGGGTTGGGAAACATCCCGGACAAGCTGGTCGGGATCATCAAGAAAATTCGCGCACCGATCGATAAGGGTCTGGACAAGATCGTGGCGTGGCTGGGCAATTTGCTGAAAAAAATCGGCGCGGTGGCGAAGGAGGGCGTCAAGCGCCTGGTGAGCTGGTGGAAGAAAAAAGTGCCCGTCAGCGGTGGTGGCGAAAATCATACGCTGACGTTCGACGGGGAGGGCAAGGGTGCCAGGCTGGTGCTGCGTTCGGTGCCAAAGCTGCCTTCAGTTTTCCTGAGCGAAACGGCCGAGAAGAAACAGGTTGCGGAAGACAAACGGTCGACTCCAATCGCTGTCACCCGGGCCCAGGAGAGTGACGTGCAGAAAGTGCAAGGCATGCTGGAACTGTTCGACGAGTCTGCGCAAACCGTGACAGGTAAGGCTGCCACGAAGGCCGACTCGCTGTCGAGGCTGCTCGACGTTAAGCTGAGCACCCTAGGCCGATATATCGGCAACACGCTGGTCGAATGGGATGTGGGCAATCCCACCGTCGACAAAATCCATATTCCACGAGGCTCGTTCAGCTATGAGCAAAAGGCCGACCTCGCCGCCCGGCATCCCGACCAGACGCAGCTGCGCAAGAACTCGAAAGGACAACTGATAAACGTCGCGCGCGAAAAGGGCAAGGAGCTGGCGCGCCGACACGTGGTTTCGTCGAACGATATGTCCACCCATTACGCCAAAGCGCTCATTGGCAAGAAGGCCTCCGAAGGTAAGCTGTTGCTCGAGCAGCGCGCCTCCATCAAGGAGGCCCGCACGCTGGTATCGGGGCTGACAGTGGCGGCGATCCAGGAGGCCGCCACGGCCCGATATTCGCGCTTCTTTGGCTACCTGCGCAATCTGTTCATCGGAGACAGTCGGCAGAACAGTGCGATCCAGGAAAAGATTGATCGCTTCCATCCCGATATGCAGAAGGCAGACGGGACACCGGACAACCAGAAACTCGATGAGCATGTGCGCCATGTAAAGCGCGCCTGGGCGATTGATCGCTCGATCGCTATTACCGGTCTGGACGAAACCTAGGAGCGCCACAATGTCCGCCATCAACCTCCACGCCGCCCTACGATATCTGCGTGCTGTCATTGTGGCCCGGCTCCAGTCTGCATCGCCTGACGAACTGGAGCGATCCGTCAACGGCACCGCCTATTACGCAGACGATTCGCCATTCGCACACTTCATCGAGTCCCACCAGCCAAGCTTCGAGGAGTACATCGTGTTGCTGCTGGCACTGTCGCCGAATGTGCATCCGACTTTCTTGAACGATATCATCAGCACACATCTACCAGAGGGCGGCGACTTTCCAGCGTTCGGTGGTGTCAAGGTGAACGGCCACCGTGGCGTGATCCCGACTGGCGAGACGGCCCAGTTCATCCTGGCCGGCGACGATCTGGTCAATCGCCTGCAGGTACAGCGTATGTTGGGCAGCGAGCACTGGTTTGCACGCAAGCACATTCTCTGGTCCGAAGCGGTACGTGAGGGTGAACCGGCCATGTGTGGGCGATTGATTTTGGCGCCGGAGGTCGTGGAATTGCTCACCGTCGGCGCCGTCAGCAAACCGCGCTTTTGCAACGAGTTTCCCGCCGAGCACCTGCAAACGGAAATGGACTGGAGCGACCTGGTGCTCAACCAGGACACCCGCAAGCAGATCCGCGACATCGAAAACTGGAACCGGCACAAGGAAACCCTAATGCGCGACTGGGGCATGGGTCGCAAG
>DQGF01000533.1:3045-3593 GCA_003525045.1 Pseudomonas sp.
AGCATGGGTCGCAAGATGAAGCCAGGCTACCGAGCCTTGTTCTACGGACCGCCCGGCACCGGCAAGACATTGACCGCGACATTGCTGGGCCAGCAGACGGGGCAGGATGTGTTTCGCATCGATCTTTCGCGCGTGGTCTCAAAATACATTGGTGAGACGGAAAAGAACCTGGCGCGGCTGTTCGACAAGGCCGAAAACAAGCAATGGATCTTATTCTTCGACGAAGCCGATGCACTGTTCGGCAAGCGCACCGACATTCGCGATGCCCTCGACAGGCATGCCAACCAGGAAGTGGCCTATCTGCTGCAGCGCATTGAAGCCTATAACGGCCTGGTGATCCTGGCCACCAACCAGCGCGGCAATATCGACGAAGCCTTCGTGCGGCGCTTCCAGGCGATCGTCCACTTCCCGATGCCCGGGACGGCTGAACGTGAGGCCATCTGGCGTCAGACCTTCCCGCCGCAGATTGAGCTTGCGGCGGACCTGGATTGGCAGGCAGTGGGAGCGCGCCCCGAGCCCCGCGGGGGGAGCATCCTCAATATCAGCCC
>DQGF01000311.1 GCA_003525045.1 Pseudomonas sp.
AGCAAGCTCGCTCCTACAGGGATATAACCGGGTTTGGGGGAGTGTATTGCCATGGAACTGCGCCGCGTGTGTGGCTGGTCATTGCTGCTGGGGCTGACGGTGTTGCCGATGCTGTCCAGCGCTGCGGGCAAGTGCGAGCGCCTGGTGGTCACCGGCAGTCCCGATGCGCCGCCGTACCTGTGGCAAGACCCGCAGCACCCCAAACACCTGATCGGCGCCAGTGCCGATCTGTTGCAGCAAGTGGCGGGGGAGTTGGGGATCAAGGTCGAACTGCTTTACGCCGGCAAACGCTCCCAGGCTCTGGACGAGGTGCGTAGCGGGCGCATGGATATGCTGGCCGATGCGCCGTTGACGGTCAGCGGCCTGGAATCCCTGGATTACATTCATCCACCCTTGCTGGAAAACGATTACCTGGTCTGGACTCGAAAAGACTCGGCATTGGTCTACAACGAAGCGCAAGACCTGCACGGTCATCCCGGCGCTTTATCGGAAAAGGCCCGCTTGAGCCCGGCATTCGGCACGTTCGCCGAGCAGCAATTGACCCTGGCGCGCACGCCCAACCTGACCCAGGCCTTTCAGAAATTGCTGTTGGGCGAGGTGGAGTTTGTCCTCGCGGGGCGTTACTCAGGCATGGCGGCTGCACAGTCGCTGAGCATGGCCAATGACCTGATCGCGCGGGCGCAACCGGTCGATAAACCAGGTCTATTCCTCGCGGTTTCCCATAACTCCGCCTGCAACGATCCGTGGTTGCGCGGACAGTTGGCCAAAAAGATGACAGAATTGCCCGCGTCCGGACTGACGGAAGCCGCGTTGCAGCGCAATATCGAGCGTTGGAAGCTGCAGCAGCAACAACCGGCCAGTACCCCAAAACAGTAGGGATTTTTAGTGAGTATTCGACCTCTTTTCGCTGCCCTGGCCGTTCTGGCTCTGGCGGGTTGTGCAGCCGATCCGGCGCCGAATGAACAGATACGCCTGACCGAACAGGCACTCGTACAAGCCAAAGCCGTGGGTGCCACCGCCAACGACGTGCCGGAGTTGAAACTGGCCGAAGAAAAATTCACCCGTGCCCAGGGCGACATGGCCGATCAGTCCTATAAACATGCGCGCATGCGTGCCGAACAGGCCGAGCTGGATGCGCGTCTGGCCGAAGCCCGGGTCCTGACCCGCAAGAGTGAAGAGCAGTTGAACGTGCTCAATACCCGCATCACTCGCTTGCGCAAGCAGTTGGGAGATGCCCAATGAGCCTCACGAGCAAAGCACTTGGCGGTTTGATCCTGGCAGCCTGCGCAAGCCTTTATGGCTGTGCCGGTCAGCACAGCGAAGTCGCGTTGCAGCAGGCCGGTGTCGATTTCCAGAAGGTCAAGGAAGACTCCAACGTGCTGCGAATCGCGCCCAAGGACGTGATTCGCGCCGGTGAGTCCCTGGCGCGCGCCGATCGTCTGTCCAGTTACTGGGGCAGCGGATCCGACGTGCAGCACTACGCTTATCTGAGCCAGCGCTACAGCGAAATTGCCCGTGAGCACACCGACCAGGTACTCAACGAAGAGCGCGCGGCAAAGCTCGAACTGGAGCGTCAGCGCCTGCAACTGGCCTTGCGCGAATCCAAATTGCTCAGCGTGCAACAGCAGGGCAAGTGGCTTGAAGAACAGATTGTCGCGCTGGCCACCACCCAGACCGACCGTGGCCTGGTGATGACCCTGGGCGATGTGCTGTTCGATACCGGCGAAGCGGAGCTGAAAAATTCGGCCAACCGCGTGGTGTTGAAGATCATGCAGTTCCTGCAGCTCAACCCCAAGCGCGTCGTGCGCATCGAAGGCTACGCCGACAGTACCGGTGGCAAGCAGGAAAACCTCAAGCTGTCCCGCGACCGTGCGCAATCGGTAGCGAACGTGTTGATGGACCTGGGCATCGACGATAAACGCATCCAGGTCGAGGGGTACGGCGATGAATACCCGGTAGACGTGAACGCCTCGGAACGGGGTCGTGCACAGAACCGGCGGGTGGAAATTGTGTTCTCCGATGAAAAAGGCCAGCTTGGCGCTACCCGGTAGGAGCTAGCGAAGCCTGCGATCTTTTGATCTTGCTCTTGATACTCAAGTGGGTCTGGAAAGATCGCAGCCTCGTTTCACTCGACAGCTCCTACAACCCGGCCTGCCAGTCAGCGCCGGGTTTTTTTACGCCTGCCAACTGCCACACAAAGCAGTACAGATTTTGCTGACACTGCACTGTACTGTCGACTATTGTGGCAACTGTCCCCGTACACTTCTAAACTGTTCCGGTATTGTTTCGCACAATAATAAAATGCCTGTGGATCGAGTGCTGCGTCATGACCAATCTCTTGCTTTACCAACGTATTGCTCAACAACTGGCCGAAGACATACGCCGTGGTGTGTATCAGCCGGGGGAGCGCGTGCCTTCGGTGCGCAAGATGAGCTCGCAGCTCAACGTCAGCCATGCGACGGTGTTGCAGGCCTACGCCAATCTCGAGGATCAGGGGCTGATCCGTGCCCGGCCGCAGTCGGGTTACTACGTGCACCAGACACCGGCCCTGACCGCGCCGACGCCGGATATTGCACGGGTCGAGCGTCCGGGCCTGGTCACCCGCAGCAGCATCATTCAGCAAGTGCTGGTCGAATCCCGCCGCGAGGGGGTGTTCCCCTTGGGCGCGGCCGTGCCGAGCGTCGATTATCTGCCGGTGCGGGCGCTGCATCAGCAACTGGCCAAAGTCACCCGTTTCCATAGCCCGCGGGCGTTCAGCTACATGTTCAGCCCGGGTTTCGAACCCTTGCGGCGCCAGGTGGCGATTCGCATGCGTGACGCCGGCGTGGTGGTCGATCCGTCGGAAGTGGTCATCACCCACGGCTGCGTCGATGCCTTGCAGATGTCCCTGCGCGTGCTGACCCGGCCGGGCGATTTGATCGCCGCCGAGTCGCCGACCTACTACGGTTTGCTGCAGCTGGCTGACCTGCTGGGCCTCAAGGTCATCGAGATTCCCAGCGATCCGGCGACCGGCATGAGCCTCGAAGCCCTGCAACTGGCGGCCAACCAGTGGTCGATCAAGGCGCTGGTGCTGACCACTCGTCTGAGTAATCCGCTGGGCGGCACCATGCCCGAAGAGCGACAGAAGCAACTGCTGCGGCTGGCCTCGGATTTCGATATTCAGATTGTCGAGGACGATATCTACGGCGAACTGATGTTCGAGCAGGGCCGCACCAAATCGCTCAAGGCCTACGACCGGCTGGATCGGGTGATCTATTGCTCAAGCTTTTCCAAAACCCTGTCGCCGGGCGTGCGGATCGGCTGGATGATTGCCGGCAAGTACCAGCAGGAAATCCAGCGCTTGCAGACGTTCAGCACCCATTCGGCCTGCAGCGTCACGCAGATGGGCATTGCCGCGTATTTGGAGAACGGTGGTTACGACCGGCATTTGCGCTACATCCGCCAGGAGTACCGCAAGAACCTCAGCGCCTTCCAGCTGGCGGTGCAACAGCATTTTCCAGAAGGTACGCAGATGACCCGACCCACCGGCGGCTTCATTCTGTGGGTCAGTCTGCCGGGAAGAGTCAATACTCAGGAACTGCATGTGCGCGCTTTGCAGCAGGGCATCAGCATCGCGCCGGGGCTGATTTTCAGTAACACCGAGCAGTTCAATCACTGCATTCGCCTGAACTGCGGCATCCCCTGGAACCGTGAAGCCGAGCGTGCATTGATGACCCTGGGCATGCTCGCCACCCAGCTCTGCCAAGAGATGGCCGGCGGTTTTTGACGGGGCGGGCAGGTTATTCCTGTCCGCGCTTGTCTTGTTGCGTGCAACAGGCGAGCATATGGCTCCCCGTTTGCGTCGTTGGGTCCATGAAATCGATTTTCCCCGCCTTCTGGCTATCGATCTGCCTGCTGATGACCTTGCAGGCCGAAAGCGTCATGGCGGCTTCCGTTCAGGAAAAACCGGCAGCCAGCGCCACCTCGAGTAAACCGGCACCGGCCAAAAAAACCGCAGCGGTCAAAAAGAAAGCGGTCAAGGTAAAGAAACGAGCGCCGATTGCCTCCAAGTCCAAACCCGCCAGTGAAGTGGTGAAGACCAAGCTTCCTTCAGCCAACCTGGATTTGAGTCTGCCCCAGGAGATGGCCGAGGAACTGAAACCGATCGGTGCGGTACCCTTGCCGCGGCACGACGCAGTATTGCCGCAAATGTTCGGTGACAAGGCCGGCAGCACTCCGTTTCAGCTCAACGGACGGCTGATCAGCAACGAAATGCAGTTGCAACTGCGCAATGAAGAGCGCCGGGAAGTCGAAGGCGCAGCGTTGGAATTCGAGTTCAAGCGCTAATTCCTGCCCATCCGTGACCCGCTGGCCAGACACTTTGTCGGAGACTGGTCAGTCACGGCCGTTTGGGCGAAAAACCCGGGTCCAGGCAATTTAAAACAACTGTTTTAGCGGTTACCCTGTGCCTCGTCTTTAACACATCGCCCGTCGCGAGGAGTTCGTCGTCATGAAATGCCGTGAAGGCTGTGGCGCCTGTTGCATTGCCCCTTCCATCAGTTCACCGATTCCCGGCATGCCCAATGGCAAAGCCGCCGGAGAACGTTGCGTGCAACTCTCTGCGGAAAATTTATGCAGTATTTTCGGTAAGGCGCAGCGTCCTGCCGTGTGTTCGGCGTTTGCAGCCGATGTCGAGGTCTGCGGAAGCAGCAATGACGAAGCGATCAAATTGCTGGGATGGTGGGAGCAAATGACGGCGGCGTGATGTGTTCAACGAACGGAACTTCAACAATAAGGAATAAGATTATGGGTTCGCTGCATCGTATGGCTGTGCTCTGTGGTTTGACTGTCATGCTGGCCACCACGGCCGCTCAGGCTGAAGACTGGAAAGTCGCCAAGAACGAAGACGGGATCAAGGTCTCCCTGAGTGAAGTGGCTGGTTCCGATTACAAGGCCTACCAGGGCGTCACCCTGATGAAGACGACCATGGCCAAGCTGCGCGCGTTGCAGGAAGACGTGACAGGCGCCTGTGCCTGGATTCACGAATGCAAAACCCAGAAGCTGCTCAAGCATGAAGGCGATCAGAGCTGGACTTACACCCAGTTCAATACACCATGGCCGGTCACCCCGCGTGATTCGGTGCTGCATGTCACCCTCCTCGAAGGCGCCGATGGC
Source organism: Pseudomonas sp. (assembly GCA_003525045.1). Taxonomy (GTDB): domain Bacteria; phylum Pseudomonadota; class Gammaproteobacteria; order Pseudomonadales; family Pseudomonadaceae; genus Aquipseudomonas. Next base: position 5,155 of record DQGF01000311.1, read on the forward strand.
AGCCTGACCCGCAAGCTCGAAGGCGTGCCGAAGTACCTTCCCGAAGAGAAAGGCTTTGTTCGGGTCACCAAGGTCGACGGTTTCTGGAAGTTCGTGCCCAAGGGCGACCAGATCGAAGTGACTTATCAGGTGCACACAGAACCGGGCGGCAGCATCCCGTCGATGGTGGCCAACAAGTTTGTGGTCGATGCGCCGTTCAATACCTTGAAGGCTCTGAAGGAACGTGCCGAGAAGTAATGGCTGCGCACTTCTGATAAAACGCCTCGGTTTCTCGGGGCGTTTTGTTGTTTGGGGTTGGGGGTTACATGATCCTTACGGATGTTCCCCGATCCAATTGTGGGAGCGAG
>DQGF01000210.1:0-481 GCA_003525045.1 Pseudomonas sp.
AAATTGTCAGTGCTGCCTTCCAGCAGCCAGGTGTCTTCGGCGATCTGCCGGGGCTTGAGTGAATAGTCGAGGTCGGCCAGGGCCGGCAGACCCAGGCTCATGAACAACAGCAGCATCCAGCGCATGACGCGCTCCTTGGGGTCAGGGTATGGCTGCATCGAATTGATTGCCGCTGTTGTCGCGCAGCAACAGGCGTGTCTGCCCTGCCCCTTCGATGTCGAAGGTCAGGTTGGGGTTTTCGCTGACGGCGGGAAACAGCTCAAGACGGGCCAGCAGCTGATCGTTCTGGTCGCGCAGTTCGGCATGATTGATGTAGAACTCCGGGATGCCGCTGACCATGCCGTTATCCATTGGATGCGCCACCTGCAAGCGCACGCGGCTAAACTCGCCACGGGGATAACGGCCGCCCAGCACTTCGCCGATGTGATCTTCCCAGCCCGGCTGAGTGCGCACCACACTCGGCGCCGTGCAACCGCCGCCC
>DQGF01000210.1:782-4063 GCA_003525045.1 Pseudomonas sp.
CACCCCCCCCCCGCCGCATCGATCAGGGTTGAGCCTACATGCCAGAGCCCGTCACGGGTCAGCACCGCCGCACGCAACGGCGTGGCTTGCTCGATGCGAATGCGGATAGACAGCCAGGGCAGCACCCTGTCCAGAGGCTGGAAATCGACGATTTTCGGCAAGGGGTTGAGTTCGGCCCAGGCGAGGATTTTCACCACCTCGCCCTTGAACGCCCGGGCGTCGATTTCCAGCGGCACCTGCCGTGCATCTTCGGCGAACGTCGGCGCCAGCAGCTTGACCCGGTCGTCGAACACGAACGGCGCATCGCCGAGTATCTGCTTGTGATAAAAGGCCCACATCACCGAGGGTACCGGGTCTTTACCCGGATCGATGTCCACGGCGTGCGCGGCGATGGGTAACCAACAGGCCAACAGACAACCCGCTCGCCAGTTCACTATTGATACATCTCGGGCACGTCATAGCGCAGGCCGTAATGACCATAAATGGTTTTGACTGCGCCCTCGCGGATCAAGGTTTCCAGCGCCTCCTCCACCGCATAGGCCAATTGACGGTTGCTTTCATGCACCGCCATGCCGATCTCCCAAAGCTGCTTGCCCATGTTCGGATAGGCGTTTTCCGCCAGCGCCACTTGCGGGTCCGCCGCTTCATGCACTTGCCAGTCGATCTCGCCGCGCATGGCCATCACCGCGTCGACTTCGCCGGCCTTCATGGCAGCGAAAGCCTGTGCCACGCCAGGGTAGTGATGGGTTTTGCCAGCGAGCATGCCGCTGAATACCGAGGTCAGGTAGAACGAAGGAACACTGTCGACTTCGACGCCGATCGGGTGGTGTTCGAACACGGCGACGCTGCCCACCTTATCCAGTCGGCGACGGTCGAAGGCGACCTGCCATTGTTCATTCTGGTACGGCCCGAACATCACCACATGGCCGTTTTCCAGCTCACCCAGTTCATTGCGCTTCTGCGCGTAATCGCGGTCGTACGGTACGCGCATCATCAGGTCGGCCAGTTGCAGATCGTGCAACTGACTGGCACGCCAGATGTAATCGCGCAGGTCGTCATCGAGCTTCTCGCCGGCAGGCGCCCACATCAACGTCAGGCGCACGCCCAGCGCTTTCGCCAACGCTTGGGCGAGCTCTACATCAACACCACGGGCCTGGCCCGAGTCTTCAAAACTGTAGGGGGCGAAGTCCTTGTAGACCGCCACTTTCAGCTCCCCGGCGGCGATCATTTCGTCATAGGTACGGACCTGCGCCTGCGCCTGCGCCGCCTGGCAGCACAGCAACACAGCGCTGATCAACACAGCGAGCAGGCGCATGAATTACTCCTCGACGTGAACGCTGTCCAGATAGGTACGTACCGCCCACAAGGCTTCCTGGCTCAGGTAGTCGGCCATTTTGGGCATATACACCCGGCCATCGCGCACGGCGCCGTGACGGACCCGTTCAACAAACCATTCATCACCGGCCTCGGCGACATCGAGCATGCGCAGGTCGGGAGCGATGCCACCCGACTTGGCTTCCAGGCCATGACAGGCCGCGCAGTTCTGGTTGTAGGCCGATGAGCCGATTTCCACGGCCTTATCGTGTTCCGGGGAGGTGCGATAGGGGTTCACCGCCGCCCAGCCATCGCCATCGACCTGCACGCCGGCGTCCTTGATCGGGGTCAGGCCCGGGGTGGCGACAGCCTGAGGTACCACGTTGCCGTGGGCCCAGACGGAACCTGCGCTGATAAAACCGGCCAGCAGCCCGGCAACGAGTAAGGCGTTGCGTTTTGTTGTCATTGTTATGCCCTCGAGATTGCACGCAAAACCTCTTTGAAGAGGCTATGGCACCCATCTTAAGAACGGCTTCGCGCCAGCCCCATGCTGCTTTGGTGCCCGCCGCCCAGTACCTTGGTAGTAGGGCTTGTGGCGCACACCCAAATCAGGTGCCGTACGGGAAGTCTTCCCGGCAACAGCGGGACTTTTTCCGTATCCGGCAACACGCCCGCGTCAGCGCCTCCTCCCCGTAGCCGCCTCACGCACTTCCAGCGCCGGCAGTAACGCCCGCAACAGACTGGCATAGCCCTGACGGACCACCGCATGGTCATCGACCAGCAGAATATTCATGACACCTCCAAAGACATGCTCAAGGACAGCGCCCAACCGGCACCGGGATGACTGATGATCCGCAACTCGCCGCCAATCAGCAGCAACGGCAGGAGCAGCGCTTTGAGAATTCGCATGATCGATCGCCTCCAGAGTGATGGCCGTTGTGCCCATACTTAAACCGCGCCGCCCGGGGCGAGTTACTACCTTGGTACTGGCTCACTGGTACTTTCTGCATATTTCATCCTTGTCCCAGGGTTCCTATGCTGGCGCTACCTGTAAAGGAGTGCCCCATGCGCCAGCTTGCCCCTTACGCCCTGATCTACTTGCTGGCGATTGTCTGCGCCGCCGGGCTGGCCACGCACAGCCAGGCCGCGGACGCGCCGTTGCAGGTGCAGATCGGCTACCTGGCCTATCGCCCCGACCCCGGCCCATTGTTGTCGAACATCATTCCCGAGCCGGTCGATGCCGGGCTGCGTGGCGCCGAACTGGCGATCACCGACAGCAACAGCACCGGACGTTTTCTCAACCACAGCTACAACCTGGTCAGCGTCAACGCCGACAACCCCGATGCCTTGCTCGACGCGGCGAAAGCCCAACACGAACAAGGTTTGCGGTTGTTCGTGGTGAACGCGCCGGCCGCCAGCCTGCGCCAACTCAGTGCCGCCCTGCCCGATAGCCTGCTGTTCAACGCCGGCAGTCCTGATGACAGTTTGCGCACCACCGATTGCCTGCCAAACGTGCTGCACAGCCTGCCGAGCCGGGCGATGCTCGCCGACGCGCTGGCGCAATTTCTGGTGGTGCGAAAATGGCAACGGGCGCTGCTGATCGTCGGCCCGACACCGGACGATCAAGCTTATACGGCCGCCCTGCGTCGCGCGGCCAAACGCTTCGGGCTGAAACTGGTGGCAGAAAAAGCCTGGAGCTTCGATAACGATCAACGCCGCAGCGCCCAGGCCGACATGCCGCTGTTCACCCAGACCGCCGAGTACGACGTGGTGCTGGTGGCCGATGAGCGCGGCGATTTCGGTGAATACGTGCCGTACCAGACCTGGTACCCGCGCCCGGTCGCCGGTACTCAGGGATTGACCCCGACAGGCTGGCACAAGACCGTGGAAACCTACGGTGCCGCACAGTTGCAGAAGCGCTTCGAAGCCCTGGCCGGACGCTGGATGAACGACCGCGATTTCGCCGC
>DQGF01000210.1:4366-5798 GCA_003525045.1 Pseudomonas sp.
GCCGCCTGGATCGCTGTGCGCAGCATCGCCAGCGCGGTGAGCAAATTGCGCCAGGCCGATCCGATGGCGATCCGGCAATTGGAGATCAGTGATCAGTTGCCGCTCGACGGTTTCAAGGGGCGCAAGCTCAGTTATCGCCCGTGGAACGGCCAATTGCGCCAGCCAATCCCCATCGTGCAACCCCGGGCGCTGGTCAGCACGTCGCCCCAGGACGGTTTCCTGCATCCCTTCAACGAGATGGACAGCCTCGGCTACGACAAGCCCGAGGTCAGCTGCCGCTTCCCCTGAAACCACTTCGTCCACCACAACGACAACAACAAGGAACTCGCCATGCGCCGCACCCTGCTCTGCCGCTCCCTGCTTTCCTGGGCCCTGCTGCTCGCCGCCGGGCACGCCGCTGCCAGCACCGCCTGGGTCTCCAACGAAAAGGACAACAGCCTGAGCCTGATCGACTTGCAGACCCTGCAAGTCACCGACACCCTGCCCGTCGGCCAGCGCCCGCGCGGCCTGCTGCTGTCCCACGACAACAAGCTGCTGTACATCTGCGCCAGTGACTCGGACCGGGTCCAGGTGATGGACGTCGCCACGCGCAAGATCATCAAGGAACTGCCCTCGGGCAAGGACCCCGAGCAGTTCGCCCTGCACCCCAACAATCGCTGGCTGTACGTCTCCAACGAAGACGATGCGCTGGTGACGGTGATCGACACCGAAACCTCCAAGGTACTGAGCCAGATCAGCGTCGGCGTCGAACCCGAAGGGATGGCTGTCAGCCCCGACGGCAAGTGGGCGGTGAACACCAGCGAAACCACCAACATGCTGCACTGGATCGACACCGACACCCAGACGTTGGCCGACAGTACCCTGGTGGATCAGCGTCCGCGGTTCGTCGAGTTCACGCCGGATGGCTCAAAACTCTGGGCCTCGGCGGAGATCGGCGGCACGGTGACGATTCTCGATGTTGCAAGCCGTCAGGTCCTCAAGACCCTGACCTTCAAGATCAAGGGCGTGCACCCGGATAAAGTGCAGCCGGTGGGGATCAAGCTCAGCGCTGACGGCAAGTACGGTTTCGTCGCGCTCGGCCCGGCCAATCATGTCGCGGTGATCGACGCCAAGACCTTCGAGATTCTCGATTACTTGCTGGTGGGCCGACGTGTCTGGCAGATGGCGTTTACTCCGGATCAAAAGCAACTGCTGGCCACCAATGGCGTCAGCGGCGATGTGTCGGTAATCGATGTCGACAGCCTCAAGGTCACCAAATCGGTCAAGGTCGGGCGCTATCCCTGGGGCGTGGTGGTGACCCCATGAACGCACTGGAAGTCAGCGAGCTGAGCTTTGCCTACGGGGCGCGGGAGGCTTTGCGCCGGGTGAGTTTCAGCCTGGCACCGGGGCGTTTCGCGGCGTTGCTGGGGCCGAACGGCGCGGGCAAATCGAC
>DQGF01000210.1:6090-6231 GCA_003525045.1 Pseudomonas sp.
GGCGCGGGCAAATCGACGCTGATTGCCCTGCTCACCCGGCTCTATGATTTACAGCGCGGTGACATCCGCGTCGGCGGTTGTTCCTTGCGCAACGCGCCGCGCCCGGCACTCAAGCAATTGGGTGTGGTGTTTCAGCAAAGC
>DQGF01000210.1:6538-6691 GCA_003525045.1 Pseudomonas sp.
CTGGATCTCGACCTCAGCGTCGAACAGAACCTGCGTTATCACGCCGCGCTGCATGGCCTGTCGCGGCGCCAGACCGGCCTGCGGGTCGACGCCGAGCTGGCCCGTCAGACCCTCACCGAACGCCGTCGCGAGCGAGTGCGCGAACTCAATGGC
>DQGF01000210.1:6977-7168 GCA_003525045.1 Pseudomonas sp.
GAGCGAGTGCGCGAACTTAATGGCGGCCATCGTCGCCGGGTGGAAATCGCCCGGGCCTTACTGCATGAACCGCGTCTGTTGCTACTCGATGAGGCCAGTGTCGGCCTCGACCCGGCCAGCCGCCTGGCCCTTAACCAACACATCCGCAGCCTGTGCCGCGAGCGAAATATCAGCGTGCTCTGGACCACCCA
>DQGF01000210.1:7457-7620 GCA_003525045.1 Pseudomonas sp.
ATCAGCGTGCTCTGGACCACCCATTTGCTGGATGAAGTGCAAGCCGGCGACGACTTGCTGATTCTGCATCAAGGCCGGCTGGTGGCCAGCGGACAGGCCGACGCCCTGAGCCTGGAGCATGGCGGTGACCTTGGATCGGCGTTCGCTCGCCTGACCACCGCTG
>DQGF01000210.1:7938-8225 GCA_003525045.1 Pseudomonas sp.
CCCTTCAGGAGCCGCCCGATGAATGCTTACTGGCAGTGTTTCAGCGGCATCGTGTTGCGCGAATGGCTGCGCTTTGTGTTGCAGCGCACGCGGTTTCTCAGCGCACTGGTGCGGCCGCTGCTGTGGCTGCTGGTGTTCGCTGCCGGCTTTCGCGCGGCACTCGGCATCGCGATCATCGAGCCCTACGACACCTACATTCCCTATGAGGTCTACATCATCCCCGGCCTCGCTTGCATGATCCTGCTGTTCAACGGCATGCAAGGTTCGCTGTCGATGGTCTACGACCG
>DQGF01000504.1:0-141 GCA_003525045.1 Pseudomonas sp.
ACCTTTCAAGTGTTGATCATCGGCAGCGGTTTTGGCGGTCAGTGCGCGGCGATCAATTTGCTCAAGGCAGGCATCGACGACTTTCGCCTGCTGGAACGGCGGGACTTCTTCGGCGGCACCTGGTGCCAGAACACCTACCCC
>DQGF01000504.1:434-4282 GCA_003525045.1 Pseudomonas sp.
TGGTGCCAGAACACCTACCCCGGCGCGGCCGTCGATGTGCCCTCGCCGCTTTATTCGCTGTCATTCGCCCCTTACCGCTGGACGCAGATGTTCGCCGAACAGGCCGAGCTGCACCACTACACCCAATATGTGGTAGAGCACTTCGGCCTGCGCGACCGGGTGGAACTGCAGGCGAACGTCGAGCGCATCGAATGGGACGACGACGGCAAACGCTGGGCAGTACACACCGCCGGCAAAGGCACGTTCCATGCGAAATTCCTGATCAACGCCACCGGACCGCTGAGCCAACCCGTCGTCCCGCACTTCGAGGGCCAGGAGCGGTTTCTGGGCAGGACCTTTCACACCAATAATTGGGACCATGCCTACGACTATCGGCATAAACGCGTCGCTATCGTTGGCAGCGGGGCCAGTGCGGCCCAGGTCATTCCAGCGATTGCCCCGGACGTCGAACAGCTGCATGTGTTCCAGCGCACACCGCATTGGGTACTGCCCCGCGCCGACCGCGCTTTCGGCCCCTTCCAGCGCTGGCTGCTGGGGCTCAAACCGGCCTACAAGCTGCTGCGCTGGATGATCTACTGGCAGTGCGAAACCCGAGTGATTGCCTTTAAATACTCGCGGCCGGCGATCCGCATGGTCCAGCAACACGCCCTGCGGGTCCTCAAACGGCAAGTACCCGACCCTGAGCTCAGGCGCAAACTGATCCCGGATTACGCCATCGGCTGCAAACGGGTGATCATCTCGAGCACCTTGTACCCGGCACTCGGCCGCAGCAATGTGACATTGCACAGCCGCGAGCAGGGCATCGCGTCCATCGACGAAACCGGCGTCGTCACCCGGGACGGCCAACACATCGACCTGGACCTGATCGTCTGGTCCACCGGTTACGATGCCACTGACGGGGTGATTTCCTACCCGGTCTGTGGAAGAAACGGCATCCGACTCAGGGATTTCTGGGCCCCGTATCCCCGGGCCTATCTCGGCACCAGTCTGCCGGGCTTTCCCAACCTGTTTATCGTCACCGGCCCCAACACCGGCATTGGTCACACCTCGGCGCTGTTCATCATCGAATCTCAGATGAACTACATCCTCGACTGCATTCGCACCTTGAAAAAACAAGGGCTGCGCAGTATCGAAGTGCGCCCCGAAGCGGAACGGACCTACACTCAAATGATTCATAGAGAGATGGAGCGCACCGTTTGGAAATCCGGGGGCTGCCACAGTTGGTATCAAAGCAAGAGCGGCCATGTGATTGCCATGTTTCCGGGGTTCAGTTTCAGCTATCACCGGTTGACCCGGACGCTGAAACCCGCCGATCACATCCTGTCCTGATCAGATAGAAGGAAGACGCTGATGCTTTTGTTGGTTGTCGCAATCGCGGTTTTCGTGGCCTGGAGCTGGTTGAGCTACCCGGCCATCGGGCACTGGCTGTATGACTTGAACATGGCGGCGGAGGCCAAGCTGTATCGCCTGCACAAGATCGTCGTGCCGATCGCGGAAATGACCGTCTCGACCTGGCAAGGCGGTCCATACGAGGCGTCCAGCAGCGTGCTCATGCTTCACGGTTACAGCGCCGACAAGAACATCTGGTTACGCTTTGCCCGGTACTTTGTCGGCAATTATCGGGTGATCATCCCCGACATCGCCGGTCATGGAGAAACCGGCTTCAAGGCGGGCGGTGGTTACGACATTCCATTGCAGGCCAAGCGGATGATCCAGCTGCTCGACGTCTGCGGCGTCGAAAAAGTCCATGTGATCGGCAACTCCATGGGCGGCTACATGGCGGCATGGCTGGCGGCCACCTACCCGGATCGCATTGCGTCGGTCGCCCTGATCGACCCGTCCGGTGTCACCGCCCCCGAGGTCAGTGACCTGGAGCGGCATCTGGCCAAGGGACATAATCCGTTCCTGATTCACTCAAAGGAAGAATTCCAGCGCTTCTACGCCATGACCATGTCCCTGCCGCCATGGGTTCCCGGCGTGGTGCTGGACGCCATGGCCCAGCGCTACGAACAGGCGCGCGATGAATTGGAAGAGATTTTCAGGGACTTGCGCGCCAGCCCGGGGATGGAGCCCCGGCTCCCCGACATCAAGTGCCCGGCGCTGTTGCTGTGGGGGCGCAAGGACCGCTTGATCGATGTCAGCAGCGTGGCCATCTGGAGCAAAGGCATCGACGATCTGCGGGTGGAGATCCTGGAAGGTATCGGCCATATGCCGATGGTCGAAGACCCTTCGAACACGGCGGGCGTGTATCGGGAGTTTTTGGCATCCCAGCGTTCGGAAACGCCTCAGGACCAGCGGCTGCACTGAACGAGCAGTCCTTTGCAGAATGAAGTCCGTAAGATTCTTCGTTTGTCGGCGCCGTTGAAGGCTGCGATCTTTTCCCTCATCCTTCACGACACCGCGCCAGGAATCCTTTTTCATGAGCCACCTGAACTTCGTCAGTCCTGACCTGATCCGCCAACGCTTCTCCAAAGCGATGTCCGACATGTACCGCGAAGAAGTGCCGTTGTATGGCGCGCTGATGGAATTGGTGGAACAGACCAACCGCCATGTGCTGGACAGCGATCCGCAGATCGCCCGCCAGTTGCACAACACAGGTGAAATTGAACGGCTGGACCTGGAACGGCATGGCGCGATCCGCGTCGGCACCGCCGATGAACTCGCCACCCTCGCCCGGTTGTTCGCGGTCATGGGCATGCAGCCGGTGGGTTATTACGACCTGACCCCGGCCGGCGTACCGGTACATTCCACGGCGTTCCGTGCCGTGCACGAAGCGGCCTTGCAGGTCAGCCCGTTTCGCGTGTTCACCTCGTTGCTGCGCCTGGAACTGATCGAAGACCCGCAACTGCGAGCCTTCGCCCAGTCGGTACTGGACCAACGCTCGATTTTCACCCCGGCAGCGCGGCTTCTCATCGAACGCGCCGAAAACCAGGGCGGCCTGACCGAATCGCAAGCCCAGGACTTCGTCGAGCAGGCCCTGGAAACCTTCCGCTGGCACCACAGCGCCACCGTCAGCGCCGAGCAGTACCGCCAACTCAGCGCCCAGCATCGCCTGATCGCCGACGTGGTGGCGTTCAAAGGTCCGCACATCAATCACCTGACACCGCGCACCCTGGACATCGACATCGTCCAGGCGCAAATGCCCGCCCACGGCATCACGCCCAAAGCGGTGATCGAAGGCCCGCCCCGCCGTCAGTGCCCGATCCTGTTGCGCCAGACCAGTTTCAAGGCCCTGGACGAACCCGTCAGCTTCACCGATCAAGCCGGGACTCGCGGCAGCCACAGCGCCCGTTTCGGTGAAATCGAACAGCGCGGCGCGGCGCTCACCCCCAAGGGCCGGACGCTTTACGACCGCTTGCTCAATGCCGCCCGGGACGAACTCAAGGACTTCCCCAACGAGGCCAACGCGGCCCGCTACAACGAGTTGATGGCGCAGCACTTCGGCGAATTCCCTGACACCTATGAAGGCATGCGCCAACAGGAACTGGCGTACTTTCGCTATTTCGTCACGGAAAAAGGCGCGGAGGCGGACGAGCTGAAATCCTTGTCACTGGAAGATTTGCTCAGCGGCGGTTATTTGCGGGTTGAACCGCTGGTATATGAAGATTTCCTGCCGGTCAGCGCGGCGGGGATTTTTCAGTCCAACCTGGGGGATGCGGCGCAAACCCACTACGGGGTGCATTCAAACCGGCAGGCGTTCGAGAAGGCGCTGGGGCGACCGACCATCGATGAGTTGGGGTTGTATGCCGAGACGCAACGGCGTTCGATCGAGGAGTGTTTCGCAGCTCTGGATGATCGCTGATCAACACCGAACTGTAGGAGCACGGCTTGCCGGCGATGGCGTCCTT
>DQGF01000505.1:0-1730 GCA_003525045.1 Pseudomonas sp.
GCATTCCCCTGTGGGAGCGAGCCTGCTCGCGAAGAGGCAAGCACAAACAACATCAATTACCGAGCAGAAACCCGATACACCCGCTCCTCAAGCCGCGTGACTCCACCCTCGATAAACTTCCAACTCTCGCCCAGAACATCCTGATCTTCCAGAATCTTCAGCGACCACAAAGCCCCGAACAACCCTTGCACTTCGTCATCGAGCACAGCAAACGGCGGTCCGTCCATTTGTGTCTGCTCGTAATCCAGGGTAATCAACAGCCCCAGAGTATCTTTCGGCAGAATCCGATTCAGATGAGCGGCATATTGCTCACGCATCGGTGGCGGCAGGGCAATCAGTGCGGCGCGATCGTACAGCGCGCTGCAATCGGCAACATCGCCCGCCGTCAACTCGAAGAAATCGCCACACCACAACTCAATCGACCCGGCACGGTAAACCTTGAACGGCCCCTGCTCACTGACATCAGGGTCAAATTGGTGCTCACTGAAGAAATCCTCGACAGCCTTTTCCGACAGTTCGATCCCCAATACCTCATGACCCTGATGAGCCAGCCACAACAGATCCAGACTCTTCCCACACAACGGCACCAACACACGAGCGCCCTCTTCCAGGCCCAGCTGTGGCCAGAACCGTTGCAGGTAAGGATTCACTTGCGGCAGGTGGAAGCCGATCTGATTCGACTGCCACCGCTTGTGCCAAAACTCCGGCTGCATAAATAACCCCGAAAATTCGATCAAAACACCCTAAAACTTATATTAGATTTAGATCAATGATCTGACTGAAGATGACGCCATCTTAACTCTCAGGAGCTCATTCATGTTCCCCAGCCTGTATATCTCTCATGGCTCCCCCATGCTTGCACTGGAACCCGGCGCCAGCGGGCCGGCTCTCGCGCGCCTGGCCGCCGAATTGCCGAAACCCAGGGCTATCGTCATTGTATCCGCGCATTGGGAAAGCAATGAACTGCTGGTCAGCGGCAACCCACAACCCGACACCTGGCATGACTTCGGTGGGTTTCCACAGGCCTTGTTCGAGGTGCAATACCCGGCCCCCGGCGACCCGCAACTGGCAGCGGAGGTTATCGAACTGCTGAAGAACGATAACCTGGTGGCACGCATCGACGCCAAGCGGCCGTTCGACCATGGTGTCTGGGTGCCCTTATCGTTGATGTATCCGCAAGCCGATATCCCGATTGTGCAAGTTTCGTTGCCCACCCGTGGCGGCCCGGCCCTGCAAACCCGCGTCGGTCAGGCCCTGTCCGGCCTGCGCGAAAAGGGCGTGCTGCTGATCGGTTCCGGCAGCATTACCCACAATCTGCGCGAACTGGACTGGCACGCCGGCCCGGAAAGCGTCGAACCCTGGGCCCAGGCGTTCCGCGACTGGATGATAGAGAAACTCGAAGTGAAGGATGAAGCCGCGTTGCACGACTACCGTCAGCAAGCGCCGAACGCCGTGCGCAACCATCCGAGCGATGAACATTTGCTGCCGTTGTACTTTGCCCGCGGCGCCGGAGGCAAATTCAGTGTGAGCCACAAGGGGTTCACCTTGGGTGCCCTGGGCATGGACATTTATCGCTTCGGATAACGTAGAGAACTTGCAACCTGCGGCGGCCAGGCTCAGACGACATCAACCCCGACATGAATCGCATCATGCCGCCAAAACTCCAGATCACAATCGATCAGCCGTTGATGCTGATCGTAATTGACCCGGGCAATCCGCAACCCCGGACT
>DQGF01000505.1:2041-4178 GCA_003525045.1 Pseudomonas sp.
CACCCCGGACTGCCCACCGACACCCGTAAAGCCGCCGCCGCATCCACCGACAGCGCCGTCGGCACGATTTCGAAACGCACCCGCCCATAATGCAAATCGTAATGTCGGGCATACAGCTCGGTCATCGACTGATTCAAATCAAACGCCAGAATCCCCGGAAAGAACTGCGGATTCAGGTAGTGCTCGACATACAACACCAGCCGTTCATCAATGCGCCGCGCCCGGCAAATCTGGATCACGCTCGACAACGCCGGCAATTGCAACCAGGCACAGACCGCCGCCGACGCCGGCTGCAAGCGCGCCGAAATCACCTCGGTGGACGGTACTCGCCCCTGAGCGCTGACCATCGCGTGAAAGTGACTGCGCTGCATCAGGTTATAAGCCAGGCGCGGTGGCGATACGAACCAGCCCCGGCGCTCCTCCCGATAAATCTGGCCTTGGGCTTCCAGCTGTAGCAACGCCTCACGCACGGTGATCCGTGTGGTACCGAACAACTCACTGAGCTTGCGCTCGGCCGGCAACTTGCTCCCGGGCGCCAACAGGCCATGGTCGAGCTGTTCCTGCAGGACCTGCCCGATCGCTGTCACCGCCTTGGTTGTCTCGATGCGCATCAACGTTACCTATCTGGACTAGACCAGCACTGTTTCGAGGCAGAACTACGCTTGAAATCGGCGCCATCAACCCTCTGCAAGCCTAGGCAATGCACATGACTGGCAGATGACAATGCCGCCGAACGGTTGCTCCGGTCACCTGCAATTTCACGGCCAAGTCCTTTCATATCAGCTCTTTAGCCATGGTCTACGCTTATCTCCAACCCTGAGATATCCAGAGCTGGAAACATGGGCAGGCCAGCGTTCGACATCAAAATGTCATCCAGGCTGCCTAGATTGGCTCAGGTATTGCTGACCTAGACCAACACAACCGCAATCGCAGCGTTGAAAACGCCCAAAGGAGCTTCGGATGAAAAAGCTTTTCCTGGCATCACTGTTAGGTTCGACCATTGCCATGTGCACCGCCGCCATGGCCGCTGATACCGACCTGAAAACCCTGGAGGCCGCAGCGAAAGCGGAAGGTGAGGTCAACAGTGTCGGCATGCCCGACAACTGGGCCAATTGGAAAGGTACCTGGGACGATCTGGCCAAAAATTATGGCCTCAAACATATCGACACCGACATGAGCTCGGCCCAGGAACTCGCCAAGTTCAAAGCCGAAAAAGATAATGCCACTGCCGACATCGGCGACGTCGGTGCCGCCTTCGGTCCGATCGCGGTCAAGCAAGAAGTGTCGCAACCCTACAAGCCAAGCACTTGGGAGCAGATCCCGGCTTGGGCGAAGGATAAGGATGGCCATTGGGCCCTGGCCTATACCGGTACCATTGCTTTCATCATCAACAACAAGTTGCTGCACGGTTCCGACGCACCGACCAAATGGGCTGACCTCAAGACCGGCAAATACAAGGTCTCGATCGGTGATGTGAGCACTGCCGCCCAAGCCGCCAACGGCGTACTGGCTGCTGCCATCGCCAACGGTGGCGACGAGAAAAACCTTCAGCCGGCCCTGTTGATGTTCGCCGAGATCGCCAAGCAAGGTCGCCTGTCGATGACGGACCCGGTAATCGCCACCATGGAAAAGGGTGAAATCGAAGTCGGTGTGGTCTGGGATTTCAACGGCCTGAGCTACAAGGCCAAGATGGCCAATCCGGATGACTACACCGTGCTGATTCCATCCGACGGCTCGGTAATCTCTGGCTACACCACCATCATCAACAAGTACGCCAAGCACCCGAACGCCGCCAAGCTGGCGCGCGAATTCATCTTCAGCGATGCCGGTCAGATCAACCTGGCGCGCGGCAATGCCCGTCCGATCCGCGCCGAGCACCTGAAACTGCCGGAAGAGGTTCAGGCCAAACTGCTGCCGAACGAACAGTACAAGGGCGTGACCCCGATCAAGGACGCGGACGCGTGGGAGAAGACCTCCAAGGCCCTGCCGCAGAAGTGGCAGGAAGAAGTCATCATCAATATGCAATAACGCTACAACCCTTGTAGGAGCGAGGCTTGCCCGCGAAGGAGAACTGACCTTCAGCATTGATGTTGGCTGGAAGTCCGCTTTCGCGAGCAAGCTTCGCTCCTACAGATTT
>DQGF01000505.1:4476-4876 GCA_003525045.1 Pseudomonas sp.
GCAAGCTTCGCTCCTACAGATTTCTTCGCAAAACACGGAGTCATCGCCCCTATGAAGCACAACGTCATCCTTGTCGTGCTCGACGGCCTCAACTACGAAGTCGCGCGTCACGCCATGGGGCACCTGCAGGCTTACGTTGGCGCCGGACGCGCGGCGCTCTACAAACTGGAGTGCGAACTGCCGGCCCTGTCCCGACCGCTTTACGAATGCATCCTGACCGGCGTTACACCGATCGACAGCGGCATCGTCCATAACAACGTCTCACGCCTGTCCAACCAGCGCAGCATCTATCACTACGCCACCGACGCCGGCCTCAAAACAGCCGCCGCGGCCTATCACTGGGTCAGCGAGCTGTATAACCGTTCGCCATTCGTGGCGGCCCGGGATCGTCACACCGACG
>DQGF01000505.1:5168-8301 GCA_003525045.1 Pseudomonas sp.
GATCGTCACACCGACGACCCGGACCTGCCGATCCAGCATGGCCATTTCTACTGGAGCGATCACTACCCGGACTCGCACCTGTTCGCCGACGCAGAAAATTTGCGCCTGCGTCATGCGCCGAATTTTCTCTTGGTCCATCCCATGAACATCGACGACGCCGGGCACAAGCACGGCCTCGACACCCCGCAATACCGCAACAGCGCCCGCTCGGCGGACATCATCCTCGCCGACTACCTGCAAAACTGGCTCGATGCCGGTTATCAGGTCATGGTGACCGCCGACCACGGCATGAACAATGACCGATCCCACAACGGCCTGCTCCGGGAGGAACGCGAAGTGCCGCTGTTCGTTCTCGGCGACGCCTTCAGTTTCAACGCCAACGCCGCACCGAAACAGACTGAAATCTGCGGCACCGTCTGCGAGCTGCTCGGCGTGGCTCACGACAAACCTGTGTGCCGGGAGCTACTCAATTGAATGCCATGACTCGCGGCAAATGGCTGGCGGCGCTGTGCCTGGTGCCTTTCACGCTGTTTTTCATCGTGTTCCAGATCGCCCCGCTGGCGTGGGTGATGATCAATAGCCTGGAATCGGAAGAGTTCGGCTGGGGCCTGGCCAACTTCAGCAAAATCTTCAACTCGAAGTTCTATCTGCAGGCGATCCAGTACAGCCTCGAGATCAGTTTCTGGTCCAGCGTGTTCGGGATCATCATCGCCGTACTTGGCGCCTACTCCCTGCGCCGCGTCGACTCGAAACTGCGCAACTTCGTCAATGCCTTCGCCAACATGACCAGCAACTTTGCCGGGGTACCTTTAGCCTTCGCGTTCATCATCCTGCTGGGCTTCAACGGCACCTTCACCATCATGCTCAAGCAGGCCGGGATCATTCAGGACTTCAATCTGTACTCGAAGACCGGGCTGATCATTCTCTACACCTATTTCCAGATTCCTCTCGGCGTGCTGCTGCTCTACCCGGCCTTCGACGCGCTGCGCGAAGACTGGCGTGACTCCGCTGCACTGCTGGGTGCCAACGGCTGGCAGTTCTGGCGGCACATCGGTTTGCCGGTGCTGACCCCGGCACTGCTCGGCACCTTCGTCATTTTGCTGGCCAACGCCCTCGGCGCCTATGCCACGGTGTATGCCCTGACCACCGGTAACTTCAACGTGCTGCCGATCCGTATCGCGGCGATGGTCTCCGGCGACATTTCCCTGGATCCAAACCTGGCCAGCGCCCTGGCCGTGGTGCTCGTGGCGTTGATGACCCTGGTGACCGTCGTGCATCAGCTGCTGTTGAAGAGGAGCTACCATGTCTCGCGCTGAATCGGGCCCTGTCGGTGCCTACCACCGGGTCGTGGTGTACCTGCTGTTCGCCATTCTATTGCTGCCACTGCTCGGGACGCTGATCTACTCGATCTCCAGCAGCTGGTCGGCAACCATTTTGCCCAGTGGCTTTACCTTCAAGTGGTACGTGCAACTGTGGAGCGACCCACGTTTTCTTCATGCCTTCGGACAGTCGTTGCTGGTGTGTGTGGGTGCACTGATTCTGTCGGTGGTACTGATTCTGCCGCTGCTGTTCGTGGTGCACTACCATTTCCCCAAACTTGATGCGCTGATGAACATCCTGATTCTGCTGCCCTTCGCCGTGCCGCCCGTGGTGTCGTCGGTGGGGCTGTTGCAACTCTATGGTTCCGGCCCGTTCGCGATGGTCGGCACGCCGTGGATTCTGATTGGCTGTTACTTCACCGTGGCACTGCCGTTCATGTACCGGGCAATCACCAACAACCTGCAAGCGATCAACCTGCGCGACCTGATGGACGCCGCCCAACTGCTTGGGGCCAGCACCTGGCAAGCGGCGTTTCTGGTGGTGCTGCCAAACCTGCGCAAGGGCTTGATGGTGGCGTTGCTGCTGTCGTTCTCGTTCCTGTTCGGTGAGTTCGTGTTTGCCAACATCCTCGTGGGTACCCGCTACGAAACCCTGCAGGTCTACCTCAACAACATGCGCAACAGCAGCGGCCATTTCACCAGCGCATTGGTGATTTCCTATTTCTTCTTTGTGCTGGTTCTGACCTGGGTGGCCAATATCTTGAACAAGGACAAAAGCGAATGAGCTATGTCAGCGTCCAACATCTTCAAAAGAGTTACTTAGGCACCACGGTCTTCAGCGACATCAACTGTGAAATCAAGAAGGGTGAATTCGTTACCCTCCTCGGTCCGTCCGGTTGCGGCAAGTCCACGCTGTTGCGTTGCATCGCCGGGCTGACCTCGGTGGACGGCGGCAAGATCCTGCTCGATGGTCACGACCTCGTTCCGCTGAGTCCGCAGAAGCGCGGAATCGGCATGGTGTTCCAGAGCTACGCGCTGTTCCCCAACATGACGGTGGAACAGAACGTCGCCTTCGGCTTGCGCATGCAGAAGGTCAACGCCGACGACAGCCAAAAGCGTGTCGCCGAAGTGCTGAAGCTGGTGGAGCTGAACGACTTTGCCGCCCGCTATCCGCATCAGTTGTCCGGTGGCCAATGCCAGCGTGTCGCACTGGCCCGTTCTTTGGTGACCCGTCCGCGCCTGTTGTTGCTCGACGAACCACTGTCGGCGCTCGATGCGCGGATTCGCAAGCACCTGCGCGAACAGATTCGTCAGATCCAGCGCGAACTCGGCCTGACCACGATCTTCGTCACACACGATCAGGAGGAAGCGCTGACCATGTCCGATCGGATTTTCCTGATGAATCAGGGAAAGATCGTACAGAGCGGCGACGCCGAGACCCTTTACACTGCGCCAGTCGATGTCTTTGCCGCCGGCTTCATTGGCAACTACAACCTGCTGGACGCCAACAGCGCCTCAAAATTGCTGCAGCGGCCGATCACCCATCGCATCGCGATTCGTCCGGAAGCGATCGAGCTGAGCCTCAACGGCGAGCTGGACGCACTGGTGCGCAGCCACAGCCTGCTGGGCAATGTGATTCGCTACCGGGTGGAAGCCCGGGGCGTGGAATTGGTGGTAGATGTGCTCAACCGCTCGGCGGCCGATCTGCATCCCGATGGTCAGCGCCTGGCGCTTTCCATCGATCCGACGGCGCTGTGTGAGGTGGCTTGAAAGCAGCGGCAAGCTGCAAGCTTCAAGCTTCAAGCTTCAAGCGG
>DQGF01000505.1:8586-8898 GCA_003525045.1 Pseudomonas sp.
CTTCAAGCTTCAAGCGGCAAGCTTCAAGTTGTAGACTGCTGACCACCTCAATCCATTCTTGCAGCTTTAAGCTTGAAGCTTGAAGCTGTTCTCGAAGAGAACCCCACTGATGGCCCTGGCAATTTTTGATCTGGACGAGACCCTGATCCACGGCGACTGCGCCACCCTCTGGAGCGAGCAAATGGGCCGCCTGGGCTGGGTCGACCCCGAACCGTTCATGCGTCGCAACAACGAAATGATGGACGCCTACAGCCACGGCAAACTGCGCATGGAGGAGTACATGAGCTTCAGCCTGGAGCCGATGATCGGGCG
>DQGF01000505.1:9216-9488 GCA_003525045.1 Pseudomonas sp.
ACGCCGGAAGAGGTCGAGCACTTGGTGGCGCCCTGGGTGGAAGACTTCATCGAGCCGATCATCTTCAGTGATGCCACCAAGGCCATTGCTGCCCATCGCAAGGCTGGCGACCGGATTCTGGTGATTTCAGCTTCAGGTACACACCTGGTCGGACCCATTGCCAAAAGGCTGGGTATCGACGAAATTCTCGCCATCGAGCTGGAAGTCACGCATGGGGTGTATAGCGGCAATACCCTTGGCACCCTGACCTACCGCGAAGGCAAGATCACGCG
>DQGF01000505.1:9853-9979 GCA_003525045.1 Pseudomonas sp.
GAAGGCGCGAGTTTCTACTCGGATTCACGCAACGATTTACCACTGCTGTTGAAGGTGGATTTTCCCCATGTGGTGAACCCGGATCCGGTGTTGCTCGAACACGCCGAACAAGCCGGCTGGCCGATC
>DQGF01000503.1:0-144 GCA_003525045.1 Pseudomonas sp.
TGAAGGCAAACGGGTCCAGTGGTAACAATGGCCGTGTGTCCTGGCCATCAACGCGCAAGATCATGCCCTCGCCCTGCAGCACGGTGATCACCCGCTCATAACCGGCGAACGTCGAGAAGCCGCCCGACTCGCCGATGTCGGCAA
>DQGF01000503.1:467-728 GCA_003525045.1 Pseudomonas sp.
CGACAAGCGCCAGCCAAAGCCATCAAGGCCGGTGCCTGCATCACGGGTAATTTCTTCAGTGCTGCCGCCGCCGTTTTTCCACGGCATGCGCGGGTAATCGACCGCGCGTAAAACCTTCAGCTGACTCATTTATTCCCCTTACTTATGAAAGCGCCCTTCCAGACGATGACGGGAACCAGGGTGGATCAAACGGGCGGCGGTCACCGGCTGACGGCCGGACCAGGTGCGGCGACGAATCAGCAGGCACGGCTCGCCTTTTTT
>DQGF01000503.1:1023-2012 GCA_003525045.1 Pseudomonas sp.
AGGCACGGCTCGCCTTTTTCAATCTGCAGCAATTTGCATTCGGTCGGCTCGGCCAGAATCGCCTCGACCACGTGCTCGCCTTCAGTCAGCGGCGCGACCTGATTCAGGTAGGCGTAGGGCGTTTGCAGGGTGAAATCCTGCTTGAGGTAGTCCGGCGCCACCAGTGCGTTGACGAAACGGTCTTCGATCTGCACCGGGATATCGTTTTCGAAATGCACGATCAGCGAGTGGAAAACCTTCTGGCCTTCGCGCATGTCCAGGGCCAGGGCCCGCTCGGAACCGGCGGCTTCTTCTTCGAGGATGATCACCTTGCAGGTGTGGCGATGGCCACGGGAGGCGATCTCGTCGGCGATGTTGTGCACTTCAAACAATGCGGACTGGCTTTTTGGCTCGGCGACGAAGGTCCCGACGCCTTGCATGCGCACCAGCAGCCCGTCGGCAGTCATCTCGCGCAGGGCGCGGTTGATGGTCATGCGGCTGAACCCCAGCTGACTCACCAGCTCGCTTTCCGACGGAACGCGGTAGTGCGGCGGCCAGTTTCCGCTGTCGATTTGCTGGGTGATCATTTGTTTTACGCGGGCGTACAGGGGCGCCGGACTGTCGCCCAGATTGGCGCTCAGATTGGCATTCGGCGGCAATGTGGCAGAGGGAGTCGGCACGGTTAATCCTTGGTCGTTTGTTAGAAGTTGCTAGCTTGCCGGAGTTTACCGAGCAGGCAAACGTCTGTATATGTATATACAAATAACACACGATGGGGTGCTGAACCATGTCCGCCTTCTTTGCCGAACGCGCGCTGCTGCCTAGTGGATGGGCCAACAATGTACGTCTTGAGGTCAATGCCGATGGCATGTTGACCCATATCCAGGCCGATTCTCACGCAGATGGCGCCGAACGGTTAAGCGGTCCGCTGCTGCCGGGGATGCCGAATCTGCACTCCCACGCCTTCCAGCGGGCCATGGCCGGGCTGGCGGAAGTGGCGGGGAAACCCC
>DQGF01000503.1:2313-3524 GCA_003525045.1 Pseudomonas sp.
TGGCGGGTAATCCGAACGATAGTTTCTGGACCTGGCGCGATCTGATGTATCGCCTCGTCGGAAAAATCAGCCCGGATCAACTCGGCGTCATCGCACGTCAGCTGTACATCGAAATGCTCAAGGCCGGTTACACATCGGTCGCGGAATTTCATTACGTGCATCACGACAGCAATGGCCAGCCTTACGCCGACCCGGCCGAACT
This sequence comes from Pseudomonas sp., assembly GCA_003525045.1. GTDB lineage: Bacteria > Pseudomonadota > Gammaproteobacteria > Pseudomonadales > Pseudomonadaceae > Aquipseudomonas. Next base: position 2,516 of record DQGF01000503.1, read on the forward strand.
GGCCCTGCGCGTCAGCCAGGCTGCCAGTTCCGCCGGTATCGGCCTGACGCTATTACCAGTGCTGTACAGCCATTCCGGTTTCGGCGGCCAGGCCCCGAACGACGGCCAGCGCCGCTTTATCAACAGCACCGAAAACTACCTCAAGCTTCAGTCGCGTTTGCAGCCGGCCCTGGCGCAACTGCCGGCGCAGTCGCTGGGTTTGTGTTTCCACTCGTTGCGTGCGGTAACACCGCAGCAGATCAGCGAAGTGCTGGCAGCCAGCGACAAGCAGTGCCCGGTACACATTCACATCGCCGAACAGCAGAAAGAAGTCGAAGACTGCCTGGGCTGGAGTGGCCGTCGTCCGCTGCAATGGCTGTACGAAAATACCGAAGTCGATCAGCGCTGGTGCCTGGTCCACGCCACCCACGCCAACCCGGAAGAAGTCACGCTGATGGCCAAGAGTCGCGCCATTGCCGGCCTGTGCCTGACCACCGAAGCCAACCTCGGCGACGGGATTTTTCCGGCGGTGGAGTTCCTCGCCCAGGGCGGGCGCATGGGCATCGGCTCCGACAGCCATGTGTCGCTCAGCGTGGTGGAAGAATTGCGTTGGCTGGAATACGGTCAGCGGTTGCGGGATCAGCGGCGTAACCGGTTGTATGGCGCGGATCAGCCAATGGTGGGCCGCACGTTGTACGACGCTGCGCTGGACGGCGGGGCTCAGGCGCTGGGGCAGCCGATCGGTGCATTGGAAGTGGGCAAGCGTGCGGATTGGCTGGTGCTCGACGGTAACGATCCGTACCTGGCGACGGCCAGTGGTGACGGAATTCTCAATCGTTGGTTATTTGCCGGTGGCGATCGCCAGGTGCGGGATGTGCTGGTCAATGGCCAGTGGGTTGTGCGCGACGGGCGCCATGCCGACGAAGAAGAAAGCAACCGCGCCTTCACCCAGGTCTTGCGCGAACTTTTAGGCTGACGCATACAACTGTGGGAGCGAGCCTGCTCGCGAAAGCGGACTGACATTCAACAT
>DQGF01000503.1:3810-6735 GCA_003525045.1 Pseudomonas sp.
GCGGACTGACATTCAACATCAATGCTGCATGTCAGGCCCTCTTCGCGAGCAGGCTCGCTTGTATGTTTAGACTTCGGTGACGATCAGTTCGAGGTCTTGGCCATCTGCGTATCCGACGTACGCCAGATCAAGCGCGTCGTGTCGTAGCCCTGCTGACGCGCCTTGCTCAGCAGTTCTTCGCGCACTACACCGTTAACCGTCGGAGTCCGCGACAACAGCCACAGATATTTGCGGCTCGGGTCGCCAACGATCGCAGTCTTGTAGTCTTCGCTGACGTACAACACCCAGTATTCCCCCTTCGCCACACTTGGCAGCAAACGCGAGAACCAGGTGTCGAATTCGACCCACAGCTTGTCAGTCTTGCCTGGCATCTGCGGATACGCCGTGCCCTTGGCCTCTTCCCATTGCCAGTCCGAGGTCAGGCAGCGGTTCAACACCAGCACGTTGCCGTCAGGCTGGAGGGTGTAATGGGCTTCGGATTGCGCGCAGTTGCGCTGGAAGTACATCGGCAGACGAGCCAGCTCGTACCAGGTCCCCTGGTAGCGCTTGAGATTGACACTGTCGACGGTCTTGGGCGCCAACGGGTCTTTGCCAGAAGTGGCGCAGCCGGCCAGTACCAGGCCGGCAAAAAGTAAAATCAGTAACCGCTTCATTGTTTTTCTCCCGTGGGCGTACAGCCCCGGATTACTTCAGACCTTGGCCGGAAAACATCAGCACTTTGTCAGCGGCGTACTGCACGCTGATGAAGCTGTTTTTGTCACCCCAAGTGCAACTGGACATGCCGAGCGCGCCCGAGCAGTCGGCAGGTTTGCCCAGCACGGTTTCAACCTCGGCCTTGGACATGCCCGCCGACAACTTCGAGTAGTTTTCCTGATTGACCTTGCTGCACGCAGCCAGCAACACGCAGAACGAAAGCAGGGCGATAGAACGCAGCGACATGGTGTAGCTCCTGGGGCGAAGGGGAATGGCATGTCTGCCAAGCAGAAGCTTAGAAGAGAAAACCCTCGTCTGGTTCCCTGACCGTCTGGCTATTTATTTGGCGGCCGGTCTGCCTTTTTCCGAAAAATCAGCCACTTTCTTTCGCTGTTGGGTATTTCGTCGGTTTCGGCAAAAAAACGCCTAATCTTTGGCGCCGATCAGTCGACATAGAAGCAACGCAAAGCCAGCTCCCCTGGTAAATTGCCGCCCTTTTTGTTGACAAGCCCTGCGCGGTAGATCATTTAATGACCAGAAACATGAAGTTCAGCCACAAGATTTTGCTGGCTGCTGCCCTCGTGGTGGCCGTTGCATTCGCTTGTTTCATCCTGTTCAACGACTACCGCCAGCGCCAGACATTGCGCAGCAGTACTGAATCCTCGATGCAGGAACTCGGTAGCCTGACCACCAGCAACATCCAGACCTGGCTGGAAAGCCGTATCCAGCTGCTGCAATCGCTGTCCCAGCAGATCGCCGTGGACGGCAGTGACCAGGCCAACCTCAAGCGCGCCATCGACCTGCCCGCCTACACCGGCAACTTCCAGCTGAGTTACTTCGGCGGCACAGATGGCGTGATGTTCTCGATTCCGGCCGGTAATCGCGCTGCTGACTATGATCCCCGCACCCGGGGTTGGTACAAGGCGGCCAATAGTGCGCAGCAGACTATTGTTACCGAACCCTACATCGCGGCCTCGTCAGGCAAATTGGTGATCACCGTCGCCACCCCGGTGAAGCATCAGAACCAGATGATTGGCGTCGCCGGCGCAGACATCGATCTGTCCAGTGTCAGCGCCATCATCAACTCGCTGAATTTCGGCGGTCACGGCCATGCGTTCATCGTCAGCGCCGACGGCAAGATTCTGATCCATCCGGACAGCAAACTGGCGCTCAAGGGCCTGGTCGACGCTTACCCGAACGGTGCGCCGACAGTCAGCCCTGGCATGAAAGAAGTCGAGATCGACGGCAAGCGCCAGTTCATCTCCTTCACCCACGTCAACGGCGTACCGTCGGCGGACTGGTATGTCGCACTGGTACTGGACCAGGAAACCGCCTTCGCAATGCTCAGCGAATTTCGCACCTCGGCGATCATCGCCATGGTGATCGCGGTGGTGATCATCATCGCGTTGCTGGGCATGTTGATCAGCTTCCTGATGCAGCCACTGCTGACCATGGGCCGCGCCATGCATGACATCGCCGAAGGCGAAGGTGACCTGACCAAACGCCTGACCATCCACGGCCATGACGAATTCGGCGCGCTGGGCACCTCGTTCAACCGCTTTGTGGAACGTATTCACAGCTCGATTCGGGAAGTGGCCTCGGCCACCGGCCAGGTCAACGAAGTCGCCTTGCGGGTGGTGGCCGCATCGAACTCGTCGATGTTCAACTCCGATCAGCAAGCCTCGCGTACCAGCAGCGTCGCCGCGGCCATCAACGAACTGGGCGCCGCCGCCCAGGAAATCGCCCAGAACGCCGCCCTCGCCTCCCAGCACTCGAGCGATGCCCGTAGCCTGGCCGAGGACGGACAGCAAGTGGTGGATAGAACCATCGCGGCGATGCAGCAGCTCTCGGCGAAGATCAGTGAATCGTGCGGCAACATCGAGACGCTCAACAGCAACACGGTCAACATCGGGCAGATTCTGGAAGTGATCACCAGCATTTCCCAGCAGACCAACCTGTTGGCGTTGAACGCAGCCATCGAAGCGGCCCGTGCCGGTGAAGCCGGACGCGGTTTTGCCGTGGTCGCCGACGAAGTGCGCAACCTCGCGCACCGCACTCAGGATTCGGCGCAGCAAGTGCAGAAGATGATCGAGGAACTGCAGGTTGGCGCCCGGGAAGCAGTCAGCATCATGACCGACAGCCAGCGCCAGAGCGAAAGCAGCGTCGGCATCGCCAACCAGGCCGGTGAACGTCTGGGCAGCGTGACCCAGCGCATTGGTGAAATCGACGGGA
>DQGF01000564.1:0-625 GCA_003525045.1 Pseudomonas sp.
GGCGCGAAGGCCGTTGCCTGGCCCTTCGTGGCGGCCGAGGCCGATCGCCTGATCGTGGCGGTCAACGACGATGCGTCGGTCAGCCGACTGAAAGGCCCGGGTCGTCCGATCAACAGCGTCGACCGCCGCATGGCCGTACTGGCCGGTCTGGGCGCCGTGGATTGGGTGATCAGTTTTGCTGAAGGCACCCCCGAAAACCTGCTGCGCGAGGTCAAGCCGGACGTGCTGGTCAAGGGTGGGGACTACGGGATCGAGCAAGTTGTCGGCGCGGACATCGTGACCGCTTACGGCGGAACTGTGAAAGTGCTAGGGCTGGTGGAAAACAGCTCCACTACCGCGATTGTCGAGAAGATCCGCAAATCCGAGTGACGCTTAAAAAATCGCAGCCTGCCGCAGGCTGCGATTTTTTGCTTTCAAGAGCTCACCTTTTTACGCGGCACGATCTTCTTCAGCAGTTGCTTGGCCTTCCCGCGTAACCGCGCCAAACCCGAATCCTTCCCCGGCGGGCTCAACCCCTGCTGCCGCACCCAATCCTTCCAGCGAATCCGCTCATCGCGCACCAGCCAGCCTTCCTGACGGGCAAAGCTCTCCGCCAGGTACAACCCGCGAGTACTCGCCGGGTACA
>DQGF01000564.1:974-3857 GCA_003525045.1 Pseudomonas sp.
CCCATCGGTTGGCCGTCTTGCAGTGGCATCAAGTACAGGTCGGGGCGCTTGCGATCGAGCCGGGCCACCAGTTGATCGCCCTCCAGTCGCTCGTCGACATGAAACAGGCTCAGGGATTTGGCTTCCTTGGGCACGTCCAGGCGCAAGTCATAGATCAATTGCAACGAAGCCGTCGGCAAGTGCACGTAAGCCCGCGGACGTTCGATCAGCTGCATGTTGGCGCAACGCACCGGTCGCGCCGAGCCGGACAACGGTGTCAGGCGAAATGGCATGGCTTCGCGGTAGTGCAGGGCTGAAGAGTAGGGCGCCGGCAGCCAAGTGTCGTTGAAACGGCCGCCGAGCCAGCCTTCCGGCGTTTCCAGCAGGCACTCTTCGGCGATCTCCTGGATCGCCGTGTGCAGCGGCAGGTTCAGCTCGTGGGCCGGCACGTAACCGGAAATCAGCTTGAGCACCACATCGCCACGGTCCTGCCGCCGTTGACGCACCAACACCCAGTAATCGCGATTCTGCCAATGCAGGGTCAGGCGCACCGAGACCCCGAGATTGGCCAGCTCCAGTGCGAACCGTTCAGTGTCGGCCACCGTCACCGGACGGCGACGTTGCAGGGTCTGGGAGAAATTGAGCGGCATCCCGACGCTCTGATAGCTCAAACCTTCGGGGGTCGCTTCGACGAATAACGGCAGGGTCTTGAAGTTGCTCGGGTTCTTTCTTATGAGCGTACGCGGCATGTCGGCTCCTGCTTAAGGCCGCGTGGGCGGCATCAGTTTCTACGTAGGACCTGGGCAACGGTAGCGACGTTGTGGGCGAGGTGCAGCGGATTGATGGTCCCGACAATAGCACTGGCAACACCCGGATGTTCAAACAACAATTCGAAGCTGGCGCGCACCGGGTCCACGCCCGGGCTCAGGCATACGTGACCGCTGGCGAGGGCTTTTTTGACCAGAATGGCTTTGCCATGGGCAGCAGCATAGTCAATGACCGGCTTCTCGTTCCGTTCGTTCAGATTGTAGGTGACCATGGCGCAATCACCTTGTTCCAGAGCCTTTAAACCGCCTTCGACGGTTTTTCCGGAAAAGCCGAAGCCGCGAATCTTGCCTTCGCCCTTGAGCTCGGCAAGGGTCACATAGACCTCGCTGTCATTGAGGATCGCCAGGTCGTTGCCGTCGGAGTGCACCAGCACCAGATCGATAAAGTCTGTTTCCAGGCGTTGCAGGCTCCGTTCTACCGACAACCGGGTGTGCGCGGCGCTGAAATCGTGTTGGGACTGACCGTCGGCAAACTCTTCGCCGACCTTGCTGACGATCACCCAGTCCTGACGCTGACCACGCAATAACGGGCCAAGGCGTTCTTCGCTGCGGCCATAGGCCGGGGCCGTGTCGATCAGGTTGATACCCAGGTCGCGCGCGAGTTTGAGCAGCATGCGCGCTTCGTCATCGTTGGGTATCTGGAAGCCGTTGGGGTACTTCACACCTTGGTCGCGGCCAAGTTTTACCGTGCCCAGGCCCAGGGGCGAAACCATGAGGCCGGTGCTGCCCAAGGGGCGATGCAGATCGTGCAGGGTCGGTTGGCTCATGGCAGCAGTTGCTCCCAGGCTGGAATGCCCATCGGCGGTTTTGGCAGTTCAGGCAGCGGTGCCGGATGGCCTGGCTGGATGCCGTCCCGTTGCAATGAGCTGATGACGCGGTCGGCGAAGTCTGGCGCCAGTGCCAGCTTGGTGGGCCAACCGACCAGCAATCGGCCCTCTTCGGCAAGAAACGCGTTGTCGGGGCGAGTCAGTCCGGATTGTAGCGGCTCGGCGCGATCCACGCGCAAGGTCGCCCACTGCGCCGTGCTCAGGTCGATCCACGGCAGCAACTGGCCAAGTTCTTTCTGCGCCGTGGCGATTTGCGCGGCAGGGTCGCGGGCGACACCTTCGGCTTCGGCAATATCGCCACCCAGGTACCAGACCCATTGTCCGTCGGCAGCCGGGTGCGTGGTCACGGTGATACGCGGTTTGGTACCACCACCCAGGCAGTGGGCGTACAGCGGCTTGAGACCCGGGCCTTTGGCGATGATCATGTGCAACGGCCGGCGTTGCATGGCTGGATGGGTCAGCCCCAGTGTTTCAAGCAAGGTCGCGGTGCCAGCGCCGGCGCTCAAGACGATGCGCTGCGCGCGGATCTCGCGCTCGTCCACTTTCAGGCCGACCAGTTTTCCACCCTCCAGCAACGGTTCGATCTTCTGCCCGGCGAGCAAACTATCGCCCGCCAGATCGGCCAGGCGCTGGATCAGGCTCGGTACGTCGATCACCAGTTCCGCCAGGCGATAGACCTTGCCCTTGAAGCGCTTGTCTTGCAGGGCCGGCGGCAAATGCTCGCCTGTCACCTGATCGACACGACCGCGCACGGCTTTGCTGGCGAAGAAACTGGTGAGATTGCCGGCGAGGGTGCCGGGGGACCAGAGGTAATGGGCTTCGGACAGCAAGCGTACGCCGGACAGATCCAGCTCGCCGTCCCCGGCCAGCGCTTCACGCCAGCGGCGTGGCATGTCGGCGATGGCTTCCGAGGCGCCGGTCAGGGCGCCATGCAGCGCGTACTTGGCGCCACCGTGGATGATCCCCTGGGACTTCACACTCTGCCCGCCGCCGAGGCTGGCGCTTTCCACCAGCACGGTCGAAAAACCCTGACGGCGCAGGCGCGCATTCAGCCAGAGGCCGGCGACACCAGCGCCGACAATCAGAACGTCGGTGGAAATAACGGATGGCATGCAGCGACCTCAGTGTTCAAGACGAGGGCGCAGTATACAGACTCACCGAAGAGGGGATTTGGTGGTGATCAAATGGGTAGATGTGAAACCTGAGGGAGCGGGCTTGCTCGCGAAAGCGGTGTGTCAGGCAACATTGAT
>DQGF01000599.1:0-16666 GCA_003525045.1 Pseudomonas sp.
TGGTCGCAGCCGCTGACCACCCAGGATTGGTAGCCAGTCATGTCTCTAGAAATCGTTATTCTCGCTGCTGGCCAAGGCACTCGCATGCGTTCGGCGTTGCCAAAAGTACTGCATCCGATTGCAGGCAACTCGATGCTCGGCCATGTTATCCACAGCGCCCGGCAACTTGATCCACAGCGCATCCACGTCGTGATCGGCCATGGTGCTGAAGCGGTGCGTGAACGTCTGGCCGCGGATGATTTGAATTTCGTCCTGCAGGACAAACAGCTCGGTACCGGTCATGCAGTGGCTCAGGCCGTGCCGTTCATCGAATCCGACACTGTTCTGATTCTCTACGGTGACGTGCCGCTGATTGAGGTCGAAACACTTCAGCGCCTGCTCAAGAAAGTAGCGCCGCAACAACTGGGCTTGCTCACCGTTGAACTGGACGACCCAACCGGTTACGGCCGTATCGTCCGCGATGCCGCTGGCAAGGTGACGGCCATCGTGGAACAGAAAGACGCTAACGAAGCCGAGCGTGCCATCACCGAAGGCAACACCGGCATTCTGGCCCTGCCTTTCGCGAAACTGGGCGACTGGATGAGCCGTCTCTCTAATAACAATGCCCAAGGCGAGTACTACCTGACCGACGTGATCGCCATGGCGGTCAGCGATGGCCTGGCGGTGGCGACCGAGCAACCTCACGACGCCATGGAAGTGCAGGGCGCCAACGATCGTAAGCAACTCTCCGAACTTGAGCGTCACTACCAGCTGCGCGCCGGTCGTCGCTTGATGGCTCAGGGCGTGACCTTGCGCGACCCGGCCCGTTTTGATGTGCGCGGTGAAGTGACCGTCGGTCGCGATGTGCTGATTGATATCAACGTGATCCTCGAGGGCAAGGTCGTCATCGAAGACGACGTGGTAATCGGTCCGAACTGCGTGATCAAGGACAGTACATTGCGCAAGGGCGTGGTGATCAAGGCCAACAGTCATATCGACGGAGCGATTCTCGGTGAAGGCAGCGATGCCGGTCCGTTCGCTCGCTTGCGTCCCGGTACGGTGCTGGAAGCACGGGCACATGTGGGTAACTTTGTTGAGCTGAAAAATGCTCATCTGGGTGAAGGCGCCAAGGCTGGTCATTTGACGTACCTGGGTGATGCCGAGATCGGTGCGCGCACCAACATCGGCGCGGGCACGATCACCTGCAACTATGACGGCGCCAATAAGTGGAAGACCGTGTTGGGTGAGGATGTGTTCATCGGTTCCAACACCTCGTTGGTGGCGCCTGTGGATATCTCTTCTGGTGCAACCACAGGGGCCGGTTCAACGATTACGCAGAATGTGGATAACGCACAATTGGCTGTGGGTAGAGCGCGTCAGAAGAACATTGACGGCTGGAAGCGGCCGGTAAAGATCAAGAAGAGCTGAGTTATCCACAGTGCTTCGTGGCGATCTTGAGATCGCCTTCGCGGGCAAGCCTCGCTCCTACAGGTCAGTATACACACATGTGGATAACTCTAAACCCGTAGGAGCGAGGCTTGCCCGCGATGCTTTTATCCACAGGTCTTTTATCGTTTCCCGCTTGACGAAGTTTCGAAGATAGGTTTTTATTGCTTCCGTTATCTTTCGAATCGAAACTTACCAAATCATGTCTAAGCGCAATACTCCTCAACGTCGTCACAATATCCTCGCCTTGCTCAATGAGCAGGGTGAAGTCAGTGTGGATGAGCTGGCCAAGCGCTTCGAAACTTCGGAAGTTACGATACGCAAGGATCTTGCTGCCCTTGAAGGCAACGGCCTGCTGCTGCGCCGTTATGGCGGCGCCATCACCATGCCTCAGGAACTGGTAGCCGATATCGGTCAACCGATTTCCAGATATAAGCAGGCAATCGCTCGCGCAGCGGTGATGCGGATTCGCGAGCATGCGCGAATCATCGTCGACAGTGGCAGTACCACCGCCGCGATGATCCCGGAGCTCGGCCAACAACCGGGTCTGGTGGTAATGACCAACTCCCTGCACGTTGCCAATGCCTTGAGCGAACTCGAGCACGAGCCGGTGCTGTTGATGACCGGCGGTACCTGGGACCCGAATTCCGAATCCTTTCAGGGGCAGGTTGCCGAGCAGGTACTACGCTCTTACGACTTCGACCAGTTGTTTATCGGGGCCGATGGCATCGATCTGGTTCGCGGTACCACCACTTTTAACGAATTGCTGGGGCTGAGCCGGGTTATGGCCGAGGTCGCCCGCGAAGTGGTGGTGATGGTGGAGGCTGACAAGATAGGTCGCAAGATTCCGAACCTGGAGCTGCCGTGGAGCAGCGTCCATACCCTTATCACCGATGATCGTCTGCCGCTCGAGGCACGGGATCAGATTCAGGCCCGCGGTATCACTTTGATTTGCGCGGCTGTCAGTCAGGAGAAATAGCATGTGTGGAATTGTCGGCGCAGTTGCAGAACGTAACATTACCGCCATCTTGCTCGAAGGCCTCAAACGCCTGGAATACCGTGGCTATGACAGCGCAGGTGTGGCGGTCTTCACCAACGATGAAAAACTTGAGCGTACGCGTCGTCCAGGTAAGGTCAGTGAGTTGGAACAGGCCCTCGAAAGCGAACCTCTGATCGGCCGACTGGGCATCGCCCACACACGCTGGGCGACTCACGGCGCGCCTTGCGAACGTAACGCTCATCCGCATTTCTCCGGCGATCTGGCGGTGGTGCATAACGGCATCATCGAGAACCACGAAGCCCTGCGTGAACAGCTCCAAGCCTTGGGTTACGTCTTTACTTCGGACACAGACACTGAAGTCATCGCCCACCTTCTGGAGCACAAGCTAAAAGAGCTGCGCGATCTGACCGTGGCTCTCAAGGCGACAGTCAAAGAACTCCACGGCGCTTATGGCCTGGCGGTGATCAGCGCTCAGCAACCGGATCGTCTGGTCGCTGCCCGTAGCGGCAGCCCGTTGGTGATCGGTCTGGGCCTTGGGGAAAACTTCCTGGCCTCCGATCAATTGGCGCTACGTCAGGTCACTGATCGTTTCATCTACCTGGAAGAAGGTGATATCGCCGAAATTCGCCGCGACAGCGTGCAGATCTGGGACGTTGATGGCCAAGTCGTAGAACGCGAATCCGTGCAGTATCGCGACGGTGCCGAAGCCGCCGACAAAGGCGAGTTCCGCCATTACATGCTCAAGGAAATCCATGAGCAACCGGCCGTGGTGCAGCGCACCCTGGAAGGTCGTCTGAGTCAGAACCAGGTGTTGGTGCAGGCTTTCGGCCCACAGGCTGCCGAACTGTTCGCCAAAGTGCGTAACGTGCAGATCGTCGCGTGCGGCACCAGTTACCACGCCGGCATGGTTGCCCGTTACTGGCTCGAAGAGCTGGCGGGTATCCCTTGTCAGGTCGAAGTCGCCAGCGAATTCCGTTATCGCAAGGTGGTAGTGCAGGCCGACACCCTGTTCGTGACTATTTCCCAGTCCGGTGAAACCGCCGACACCCTGGCAGCTTTGCGTAATGCCAAAGAGTTGGGTTACCTCGCGAGTCTGGCGATCTGCAACGTCGGTATCAGCTCGCTGGTACGTGAGTCGGACCTGACCCTGTTGACCCAGGCCGGTCGCGAAATTGGCGTGGCCTCGACCAAAGCCTTCACCACTCAGTTGGTTGGCCTGCTGTTGCTGACTCTTTCCCTGGGGCAGGTTCGCGGCACTCTGGCCGACGGCGTCGAAGCCACTCTGGTCAAAGAACTGCGTCGTCTGCCAAGCCGCCTGGGTGAAGCCCTGGCCATGGACAGCACTGTGGAAAAAATCGCCGAGCTGTTCGCCGAGAAGAACCACACCCTGTTCCTCGGTCGTGGCGCGCAGTTCCCGGTTGCGATGGAAGGCGCCCTCAAGCTCAAGGAAATCTCCTACATCCACGCCGAAGCCTATCCTGCTGGCGAGCTCAAGCATGGCCCATTGGCGCTTGTGGATAACGACATGCCAGTGGTTACCGTGGCACCAAACAATGAACTGCTGGAAAAGCTGAAGTCCAACCTCCAGGAAGTTCGCGCCCGTGGTGGCGAACTGATCGTCTTCGCAGACGAGCAGGCGGGCATGACCAATGGCGAAGGCACTCACGTCGTGCAAATGCCACATATCCACGACATCCTGTCGCCGATCCTCTATACCATTCCGCTGCAGTTGCTCTCGTACTACGTGGCTGTGTTGAAAGGCACTGACGTCGATCAGCCGCGCAACCTGGCGAAGTCGGTGACGGTGGAATAAGTTATCCACAGGTCGCGGTAAAGCAAAAAGATCGCACTCTTCGCAGCACCCACAGGAAATACACCTGTAGGAGCTGCCGGAGGCTGCGATCTTTTGATTTTGTATAAGGACATTCCCCTATGGACCGATTCCAGGAAATGCAGGTCTTCGTCGCCGTCGCCCAAGATCAGGGCTTCTCGGCGGCGGCGCGGCGTTTGGGCATGTCGGCCGCCAGCGTCACCCGGGCGGTGGCGGCGCTGGAGAAACGCATTGGCACGTTGCTGCTCACTCGCACGACTCGTAGTGTGCATTTGAGCGAGGCGGGTCAGCGTTACCTGGAAGACTGTCGGAAAATTCTCGCCGAGGTGCAGGAAGCCGAGGACTCGGCAGCGGGCAGTCACTCTCAACCTCGTGGGCAACTGACGATCACCGCACCGGTGTTGTTCGGCGAATTGTTCGTCACGCCGGTGATGGTGGATTATCTGACTCGGTTTCCCGAGGTCACCATCAATGGCTTGCTGGTTGACCGAGTGGTGAACATGGTCGAGGAGGGTGTTGACGTCGCCGTGCGCATCGGTGAGTTACCCGACAGTAATCAGCACGCGATTCGCGTGGGTGAAGTGCGGCGGGTGATTTGCGCTTCGTCGGAGTTTCTGATGGTCCATGGTCGACCTCGACATCCTCAGGATCTGGCTCAGGCGCCGGTTATCGCAACGTCCGCGATCGGTCAGCTGAGAAGCTGGCCTTTTCTCGACGCAGGTGAACCCCTGAGTGTTCGTCCTGAACCGCGACTGGTGGTGACAGCGAATCAGGCGGCCATTACCGCGGCGTGTCTGGGTCTGGGTTTCACCCGGGTCCTGTCTTATCAGGTAGCGAGCAAAGTCGCGGTCGGTGAGTTGGAAATCGTGTTGGCCGACTTTGAACTGCCGCCCTTGCCAATCCATGTGGTGTATCAGGGTGGACGTAACGCTGCGGCGCGAATTCGCAGTTTTGTGGATTTTGCAGTGGGAGCGTTACGGCAACACCCGGACTTGCGGCGCTGATTCATTATTGCTCTGGTTGAAATAATGGATTGCGTTTACTGGTTATTCTGTTGTTTTGGTTGTGGGTAGAAGATAGCCGTCATCGGCGCTGATCTCTCTTGATCAGCGCCCCACCCCACGGAGCCGACCATGCAAGCGATCAAACTCTACAACTTCCCACGTTCCGGCCATGCTCACCGTGTGGAACTGATGCTGTCCCTGCTGCGACTGCCGACCGAGCTGATCTTCGTCGATCTGGCGAAGGGTGCGCACAAGCAGCCGGAGTTCTTGGCGCTCAATGCTTTCGGTCAGGTTCCAGTCATTGATGACCAAGGTGTGATACTGGCCGACTCCAACGCGATCCTGGTTTATCTGGCGCAAAAGTACGGTAACGGCCGTTGGCTGCCCGCCGACCCTGTGGGTGCCGCCAAGGTTCAACGCTGGTTATCGGTCGCCGCTGGGCCGATTGCCTTCGGCCCCGCCAGGGCAAGGCTGATCACTGTGTTTGGTGCGTCTTTCAACGCTGAAGAGGTGATCGCCTACTCTCACGTCTGGCTCAAGATAATCGATCAGGAACTGGCCGACACGGCTTATCTGGCCGGCAGCGAGCCCACCATTGCTGATGTCGCGGCGTATAGCTACATCGCCCACGCACCCGAAGGCAACGTCTCCCTTGAAGACTACGCCAACGTGCGGGCCTGGCTGGCGCGCATCGAAGCTTTGCCAGGTTTTGTCGGCATGCCGCGTACCGTCGCCGGCCTGCAAAAAACCGCCTGATGCTTGTGGCCCGAGACGTACGGGCCGTTCACGCTGCGTCGATGGCGCAGGGGAGAAGCCGTTATGGACCGATCGCCTTGGCATGCTGGCGAGAAACAGTTGCAGGCTCACGTCGGTGTTGCCGAGCGAATGGAGGCGTTCGGTCGTAGGGTGATTCGCACCGAGATGCCGGACCAGCACCGCACGTTCTATCAGCAATTGCCGTTCATGCTGTACGGCGCGGTGGACGCCGAGGGCAACCCATGGGCCAGCATTCTCGAAGGCGAGCCAGGCTTCGCACATTCACCTGCGCCGGGTGCACTGCAATTAAACAGTCTCCCGGGTGCCGATGACCCTGCGCAATTGACCGATGGCGCGGCCATTGGCCTGCTGGGGATCGAGCTGCATACCCGGCGCCGCAATCGTATCAACGGGCGTATCAACACACTGTCGGCGAGCGGCTTCGGTGTGACCGTGGAACAGTCCTTTGGCAATTGCCCGCAATACATTCAATTGCGGCAGTTTCGCTCGGTGCCGCTGGCGGATCCGTCGACCCGCATTGTGCTGCATCTCGATGGGTTGGATGACGCGGCCACGGCCATGATCAGCACAGCCGATACCTTCTTCGTCGCCAGTTATGTGGACGTCGATGGTCAGCGTTCGGTGGATGTTTCGCATCGCGGCGGCCAGTCCGGTTTCGTCCAGGTGGAAGGAAATCGCCTCACTATTCCGGATTTCGCCGGCAATCTGTTCTTCAACACATTGGGTAACCTGCTACTCAATCCTCGCGCCGGTTTGCTGTTTATCGATTTCAACTCCGGTGACCTGCTGCAGCTCAGTGGTCGCGCCGAAATCATTCTTGAAGGTCCGCAGGTCGAAGCGTTTCAAGGGGCGGAGCGTCTGTGGACATTAGACGTGGAAAGCGCTGTGCGGCGGCCCGCCGCCCTTGCTCTGCGCTGGCGCTTCGATGGGGTTTCACCCACCAGCTTGCTGACCGGCACCTGGGACCAGGCCAGGGCTCGTCTGCAAGCCCTGGCCCTGGGCGATCGATGGCGGCTGCTGCGGGTGGTGCGGATCGAAGCGGAAAGCCACAACATCCGCTCGATCTATCTGGAGCCCGCCGATGGTGCCGGGTTGCCGGTGTTTCAGGCCGGGCAGCATCTGCCACTGCGATTCAAGATTGCCGATGAGGTGTATATCCGCACCTACAGCTTGTCGAGCGCGCCGTCCGATGATTTTTTCCGCATCAGTGTGAAGCGTGAAGGTCGGGTTTCTTCGTATCTGCATGAACAGGTTGGCGTCGGTGACCTGCTGGAGGCCCGTGCGCCTCAAGGGCATTTTACTGTGGCGCCTCATGAGCGCCGGCCGCTGGTGTTGCTGGCGGCGGGCGTGGGCATTACGCCGCTGCTGTCGATGCTGCGCGAGGTGGTTTACCAGGGTCTGCGCACCCGTCATATCCGGCCGACCTGGTTTTTCCAGAGTTCGCGCACCCTGGCCGATCAACCGTTTCGGCCTGAGCTGGATCGCTTGCTCGACGGTGCCGGTGACGCGGTGAGGGTGTTGCGCCTACTCAGTCAGCCGGAAACCGAGGCACGTGAGGGCGAGGACTTTGATCTGACCGGACGGATCGACGCTGCATTGCTCAAGACCATCCTCGAAGTGGAGGACTACGATCTGCTGGATTTTGTCCTCTGCGGTCCGAACAGTTTTACCCAAGGGCTTTACGACAGCCTGCGGGAACTGGACATCCGCGATGCCAGGATCCACGCCGAAACTTTCGGCCCATCGACCTTGCGGCGCAAGCCGGATCCTGACGCGATTGTCATCGATCAACCACCCGCGGCCACTACGTCGGTGCCGGTGGTGTTCCAGCGCTCGGCCAAAGAGGCCCGCTGGCGGCCCGATGGCGGTAGTTTGCTGGAGTTGGCGGAAAGCCGTGGGCTGCGTCCGGAATTCAGCTGTCGCGGCGGTTCCTGCGCAACCTGCAAGACTCGCTTGATCAGCGGCCAGGTACATTATCCACAGCCGCCGGCAGAGGTGCCGGACGAGGGACAGGTGCTGATTTGTTGTGCGATTCCGGCCCAGGGTTCGCAACCTTTGGTGTTAGATATCTGATGAACCAATGTCGGTGAACATTGCCCCTGAGCCCAAGCCTCAGTAGGGTAGCGGGGCAGAGCGACAAAGGGCCATGAACGGCCCTTTTTTGCGTTTCAGGGGTAAGGCTTTTAATGGTTTTCTTGACTCGATTGATCATGTCGCTGGCAGCGGTGGGGTTGCTAAACGGTTGCGAACGACAGGACGCGCCGCCGCTCGATCAGCAACTCTACGTCTGGCAACGGCAATGGACCCCGGCCCATGAAGCCGCCCTCAAGGACAGCCACGCGGACTTTTCGACCCTGCGAGTGCTGGCCTTGCAGGCGTTCCCGCAGGCGGGCTGGAGCCGGGCGCGCATCGATCCGGTGCTGCTTGAAGGTGACGGTCGGCCGCTGATTGCGGTGATTCGTCTCGATGGCCAGCTCAAGTCGCTGGACCAGGACCAGGTCACCGCGCAGATCCAGCAGGTGCTCGGCGATTGGCAAGGGTTGGGGCTGAATCTCTCCGGTGTGGAAATTGACCACGATGCAGGCAATGCTCGGTTACCGGCTTACCGGGAATTTCTGACGCATCTACGCGCGGTCCTGCCGAGCTCTATGCCGTTGAGCATCACCGCGTTACCTGCCTGGCTCGACAGTCCTGAGTTGCCAGCGCTTTTATCCACAGTCGACAGCAGCGTATTGCAGGTGCACGCGGTCAGCGATCCACACAGTGGCTTGTTTGACCCAGATCAGTCCATGAAGTGGGCCGTGGCCTGGAGTCGCATCACTTCAAAACCTTTTTATCTGGCGCTGCCGGCCTATGGCGTGGCGTTATTGCCGGGGAACAGCGGCGCACCGATCGTGGAAAGCGAAGTGACCATCGAACGGGGCGGAGCGCGTCGGGAATTGCTGGCCGATCCGCAGCAACTGAGCAACCTCGGCAGTCTATTGCGCAACGATCCACCGGCTCATCTGGCGGGCCTGATCTGGTTTCGCCTGCCGCTGGCCAACGACCGCCGATCCTGGAGCCTGACCACCTTGCGCGCCGTGGCGCGTGGCGAAGCGCTCGACAGTCGTCTGGCGCTGAAATTCTCCGCGCAGGAAGGCCTTTATGACATCAGCCTCGACAATCAGGGCAACCTCGACAACGCCTGGCCCGAACGCCTGACGCTGGCGGTGCAGGGCTGTGAGGGTGCCGATGCCCTGGCCGGTTATGCGTTGCAACAGAGCCGGGATCTGCTTACCTTCACTCGCCTGCGCGAGGGTCGAATAGCGGCCGGTGGGCAGCGCGCCATCGGTTGGGCGCGTTGCGCAAATATTGATCAAGGAGGTTCGAATGTTCACCCCTAACTGGCCCCGTCACCTGCTGTGCCTGAGCCTCAGCTTGCCGCTGGGTTCAGCGCTTGCTTGCGGGCCGGACTTCCCGATGCGTCTGCTGGACAACCGTGGCCAGTCGCTGGCGGAGCTGCCGGAAGGTAACTTCAACTTTGAGATCAATCGCCTTGGGCATGCGATCGCCGGGCTCAAGAACGTTACGGCCGCTACCCACAATCCGAATGTTGGCTATGGTGATGTGCCCGATCATGCCGAACAGCGGGACAATGCCGAGCGGGTCGGTTTGACAGCAGAACAGCAAGTACTGGTGAAACAGCTACGCAGCCTGACCGATGCCCGTCAGGTCGAGATTCAAGGCATGGATCTGCCGGCCGAGCTCAAACTCTATCTGGCAGGTGCCGTCGCGTTCAATGCGGGCGACCATGGGCTGGCGGTCGAATACTTCCACAAGGTGCTGGCGTTGCCGGCTGATCAAAGAGCGTTGCGTAGCACTTGGGCTGCTTATTCATTGGGTCGGGCGCTGTTTGCCATGAGTTCCGAAGCGGACGCTGGCCCGGACCTGCTGGATCAGTCGCGAAAGGCCTTCGAGCAAACTCGTCAGCTAAGCATCGACGGCTTCAGCGACCCGCTGGAGCTGGGAGTCGCCAGCCTTGGCGAAGAAGCCCGCGTCGCCCGCAGCGCTGGCGACTGGAATCGCGCCATCGAACTCTATGCCACGCAAAACCTCCACGGTTCGGCGGTGGGTTACACCTCGCTGAAAATGTTGATGAACGATCTGGCGGCGATGCCGGAAGATCAACTGGCTCTGTTGCTCAATGGCAAACCGGTGCAGCAACTGGTGACGGCGTCGTTGCTCAGTCGGATGGGCTGGTCGTTTGGTGATCAACCGCCGAACGAATTGAAGCTGATCAGACTTTTGCAAAACAGCACTCGAGCAAGCCTCGAAAACGCTGATCGTCTGGCGGCGGTAAATTATCAACAGGGTGACTACGCCAGTGCCAAGGCATTCCTTGAACACGCGGGCGATGGCGGTCTGGCGTGGTGGCTGCGGGCGAAACTGGCAATGCGCGATGGTGAAAAGACCGCGGCCGCTGCGGCGTATGCCAAGGCTGCCCAAGCCTTCCCGCAGAATGAATCCTGGGGCGAGCGACGCACCCCGGACTGGGATTTCGAAACCCTTCAGCCAAAGTGCCGGGTCGAGGGCGAAAGCGCGATCCTGGCGCTGCAACGCGGAGACTACCTGCAAGCTTTCGATCAGCTTTATCGCAGCAAAGACATTTATTGGTTCGACGCGGCGACTGTTGCCGAGCGAGTGCTGACCCTCGATGAGCTCAAGCAATACGTCGACACCCAAGTGCCGGCGCCACCATCGCTGACCCAGCAGGAGCGCGATAACTACGTGCCATTACCGGTGGCGACGAAACTGCGCAATTTGCTTGGGCGGCGGTTGCTGCGTGAAGAGCGTTACGACGATGCGCCGGCTTACTTCGACAACGTCGATCTGCAGAACAAGGCTCGATTGTATGGACAGCAGCGCCAGGCTGCCGACTCTGCCTGGTGGCCGACACGCCGTGCCTCTGCATTGTTCAATGCAGCCTGGACAGCACGCGAGTGGGGGATGGATATCCTCGGCTACGAAATGGCCCCGGACTACGCCACATTCGGTGGCAACTACAGTCTCGAAAGTAGCGAACTGAAGGTCGGTCCGTTAGTGGCCGAAGAGGAAGTCAAACGCCAGCAGGCCAGCGCAGCGCAGCCCGATCAGCGTTTCCATTACCGTTATGTCGCCACTGCTTTGGCCAGTCGGGCCGCCGATAATTTGCCCCACACCAGCCAGGCCTTTGCGGCCGTGCTGTGTGCGGCGGCGGGCTGGAACACCAGCCTTGAAGAGGAGAGCGCCTTTTACCAACGCTATGTGAAAGAAGGACCCTACGTGGATTGGGCGGTGAATTTCGGTCATCAATGCCCGTACCCAGATATCCAGAACGCCAGCAAGCGCTACGTGACTCAGGTCACCGACGCTGCTCGCGCAACCTTACGGCCATACAAGAAACCGGTGCAGATAGGCGGCTTGATAGTAGTAACGGCGGTGGCGCTGCTGCTGATCAATCGTCGCAAGCGCAAGGCGCGAGTGTAATCAGGCCTGTTGCACAAACGTCAGCCGCACGGCGAAACCGATCAACAGGCTGCCGAATAACCACTGCTGCAATCGCTGGGCCGATGGACTGCTTTGCAGCCAGCGGCCGAGCGCGGCACCGGCCAATGCGTAAGCGCTGTCGAACAACAAGCCGACGCTGACCAGCACTATGCCCAAGGTCGCAAACTGTTCGAGTACTGGACCGGCATCAGGATTGATGAATTGCGGTAACAGCACCGAGCAGAACAGCAGCGCTTTGGGGTTGAGCAGGTTGGTGAGCAAACCGCGCTGGATCGCTGAGCGCCAACGAGGCCTTTGGGAGGTAGGGGCGGCACCGTTCAGGTTCGGCAGCATTGTGGTTCGCAGGCACTGAATGCCGATCCACAGCAGATACGCGGCCCCGGCCAGACGGACGACGTCGAAGGTCCAGGGCGCGGCTTTAAACAGCGTCGCCAGCCCCAGCGCCGCCAACGCCACATGGCAACCCCGGGCAACGCCCAGGCCTATCGCCGTCGCCAGTGCGGCGCCTTTGCCCTGACGAGCCCCAGTCTGCAATAGCAGGATCATGTCCGGGCCTGGCAACAGGTAAACCACCGCCAGCGCCATGAAAAACAGCCAGAGTCCTGCCACGTTGCACCCCATTCGTTGTCGATTCGGAGAGGTCAGTCTAGGGCTGATGAGCAGGGCAGGTGGTTGCGTAGTTTGCTTCTAAATCGTCTTGGATTGGCATAACCTTCCACTGGATAATGGATTAGCCATCAGGATCTGCCAAACCATGAAACTTGACGCCTACGACCGCAAGATTCTTGCAGCGCTGCAACGGGACGGTCGTCTGAGCAATGTTCAATTGGCTGACGAGATCGGGCTGTCAGCATCGCCCTGTTTGCGCCGGGTACGCATGCTCGAAGAAGCCGGGGTGATTCGCGGCTACCAGGCCACCCTTGATCGCGATGAAGTCGGCCTGGGGCTGACGGTGTTTGTCGGGGTCAAGGTCGAACGCCACAACGATGAACAGGCGGAGTCATTTCGCCTGGCCGTAACGGCTTTGCCAGAGGTGATTTCGGCATTTCTGGTATCGGGGGAATCGGATTTTCTGCTGCAAGTGGTGGTGCCGGATCTGCGTGCCTATGACCGTTTTCTCACTGGACGATTGTTGAGGTTGCCGGGCGTCAGTGACATCCGCAGCAACTTTGCGATTCACACGGTGAAGACACCGGGGGCGTTGCCGTTGGGGCATTTGCCTGATTGAAAAGCGAGAGATAGCGGCCTGCGGCAGATCGCATTACTTCGTAGCTGCCGCAGGCTGCGATCTTTTGATGTGCCTACATCTGCGTCGCCATCCCCTCCACATTCATCGCCGCCTGGCGCAATGCCTCGGAGCGCGTCGGGTGAGGATGGCAGGTCAGGGCGATGTCTTCGGCCGAGGCGCTGAACTCCATCGCCACGCAATATTCGCCTATCATTTCACTGACGCTCGGGCCCACCAGATGCACGCCGAGGATTTCGTCAGTGCGCTCATCGGCCAGCACTTTGGCAAAGCCTTCAGTTTCGTGGTTTATCTTCGCGCGGCTGTTGGCCGTGAAGGGGAATTTGCCAACCTTGTAAGATCGACCTTCGGCCTTGAGTTGCTCCTCGGTCTTGCCGACGCTCGCCAGCTCCGGTCTGGTGTAGATCACGTTGGGGATCAGGTTGTAATTGACTTCACCGGCCTTGCCCACGATCTGTTCGATGCAAGCCATGGCTTCATCTTCGGCCTTGTGCGCAAGCATCGGCCCTGAGGTCACATCGCCGATCACCCAGATTCCGGCGGCTTCGGTGCGGTGATTGTTGTTGGCGAGCATGCCGCGTTTGTCCGTCGCGAGGCCGAGGTTCTCCAGCCCCAGACCTTGGGTGAAAGGCCGGCGCCCGATGGCCACCAACACGTAATCGGCTTCGAGCAATTCGGCGGTCCCGCCCGCGGCGGGCTCGACACTGAGCTGAACACCGGTTGCCGATGGAGTGGCGCGGGTCACTTTTGAACTCAACTTGAAGCTGATGCCTTGTTTGCTCAACGAGCGTTGCAGGGTTTTGCCTGCCTCACCGTCTACTCCGGGGCAGATCCGGTCGAGAAATTCGACCACTGTCACCTCGGCTCCCAATCGCCGCCACACCGACCCCAGTTCAAGGCCGATAACCCCGGCGCCAATCACCACCAGGTGCTTGGGCACTTCGGCCAGCGACAGCGCGCCTGTGGAATTGAGGATGCGCTGGTTATCGATCTCGACGCCGGGCAGGGGAGTGGGCTCGGAACCCGTGGCAATGATGATGTCCTTGGCCCTCAGTTCGGTCTTGCCGCCCTGGCTGTCGGTCACCGTGACTTTGCCCGGTCCGTCGATATGGCCCCAACCCTTGATCCAGTCGACCTTGTTCTTGCGAAACAGAAATTCGATGCCCTTGGTCAGCCCGGTCACGCTTTCGTCCTTCTGCTTCATCATTTGAGCGAGGTTGAGGGTCGGTTTGACTTCGATTCCCAGGTTGGCGAATTCCGATCCCATGGCTGCGTCATAGAGTTCGGAGGCGTGCAGCAATGCCTTGGACGGCATACAACCCACATTCAGGCAAGTGCCGCCGAGGGTGCCGCGTCCTTCCACGCAAGCCGCCTTGAGGCCCAACTGGCCGGCACGGATCGCTGCGTTATAACCACCCGGGCCTCCGCCCAGAATCACGACGTCATAGGTGCTCATGCTGGTACTCCGGGTTGAACGGGGATCGGGAGGGTAAAAGTAGTTCCTGGATAAAATTATGGACGTAATATGTGTGTTTCGAAGCATTTTGGTCAAGGCTTTAGCCAAGCGACAGGTCAAGCGTTGCAAGATATGTCGATACAATACAAAAATTTCACCCATTTCGTTATATGGTAACGAATCAACGTGAGCAAAGCTGTACACCGGGGTGGTATGCAGGTCGATCTGGATGGTGATGGAACTGAGGTAGGCGGGTTGCCGCGTTTTCAGCAGGCAGTTTTTCAAGGCCGGCGCTTGCGGCAATTCGCAATCGGCCTGGGAGTGCTGGCGGCGACAGGCCTGGTACTGGCATTTTTTGTCGGGCTGTTTGCTCCGCAGTCTCTTTGGTCGGTAGTGCTGACCAATCAAAGCGCCGGTTTGCTGGTGCTGCTTGGCGGTCTTCAGTCGGCCTGGTGGGTGACGCAGTGGCGTGCCCAAGCGATAAATCCGTCTGTGCCGGCGGTCGTTATTGAAGAAGCGATTAGCCCGGACGGCTGGTACGAACGGCTGCTGGATCGTATCCGTCTGCAATGGCTGAGGATGCTGATGCAGATTGGCGCGCCGACGTTGTGGCTTGGCGGGTGGGCGCTGTTGACTCTGTTCAGCATTGAACAGGCCTGGAACCTTACATTGCCGCCTGCCGCTATCGGCTTCTCGGCCAGTGCTGCACTGTCATTATTGCTGGCCTTCGGTTTGCTGGTGCTGGAACGTCAACTGACCCAGGAAAACGTAGCACAGTGGCCCGAAGCAGGGCCGTTGGCGCAACTGACGCGTGTAGCAATCATCTGTCTGGTGCTGAGCGCCCTGTGCCTGTTGTTCGCCAGCGAGACCTCGGTGTGGCCGGTGCGGCTGGCCGTCCTGATCGGCCTGCTGCCGGGGCTTGTCGCGGTCGAAATGTTGTTGCGCGCCGTATTGTCATTGTTCAGCCCCAGGCAGGAACGACTTGAACCGGCGATGCTGGCGCGAAGCTTCATTGCCGACATGTTGCGCTGGCCACCGCAGCCATTGCTGGCGCTACAACACGAACTGCACAACCGTTTCGGCATAGATCTGCGGCAAATCTGGGCTTTCACCTACATGCGCCGGGCCTTTCTGCCGGTGCTGGCGGTGGTCTCGATTGCGGGTTGGTCGCTCACCGGCATTCACGAAATCCCCATGCAAGGGCGAGGCATCTACGAGCGCTTCGGCAAACCGGTAGAGGTCTTTGGTCCTGGTTTGCACGCGGGTTTACCCTGGCCGCTGGGGCGAGTGCTGAGCGTCGAAAACGGCGTGGTTCACGAGTTGGCCACCAGTGTTGGCGAAGCGGCGGCACCGATCATGGCCGAACCCGCCGAAGGTCCTGCGCCGGCGATTGCCAATCGCTTGTGGGACGCGAGCCACGTGAATGACAAATCCCAGGTTATCGCCAGCAGTCGAGCCGACAAGCAGAGCTTCCAGATCGTCAACATGGATGTGCGTTTCGTCTACCGTATTGGCCTCAGTGATCAGGCTGCATTGGCTGCGACCTACAACAGTGCCGATGTCCCGACACTGATCCGCAGCACCGCCAGCCGGATTCTGGTTCACAACTTCGCATCACGAACCCTCGACGGTTTGCTCGGCGAGGACCGGGTAGGGCTTGCCGAAGAAATTGGCCGGGCGGTTCAGGCTGATCTGCGGAAACTCGACAGCGGCGTAGAAATTCTCGCCACGGTGGTCGAGGCGATTCATCCGCCGGCGGGGGCTGCCAACGCCTATCACGGGGTGCAGGCTGCGCAGATTGGCGCCCAGGCATTGATCTCGCGTGAACGCGGTGCGGCAGCGGAGGCCACCAATCAGGCGCAGTTGCAGGCCAGCATCGCTCGCGACCAAGCGACGGCCAGCGCTCGTGAAATAAATTCCACCGCCCAAGTGGCGGATCTGAAATTCAGCGCGGAGCAAAAGGCTTACGCCAGCGCTGGCCAGGCCT
This sequence comes from Pseudomonas sp., assembly GCA_003525045.1. Lineage (GTDB taxonomy): Bacteria > Pseudomonadota > Gammaproteobacteria > Pseudomonadales > Pseudomonadaceae > Aquipseudomonas. Next base: position 16,253 of record DQGF01000599.1, read on the forward strand.
TTGTGCTGGAACAGTACTTCAGCCAACTTTCCCAGGGCCTGACTAACGCCAAACTACTGGTGCTCGATCATCGTCTGGGCGGCAGCAGCAATGCGCCGACCATCGACCTGCGTACCTTCACCCTGCCGGCTGACCCTGCGCCGTCGAGTAAAACCGCTCAACCAGGAGCTGCCCATTGAGCCAGTCGCAAACTCACGATCACGATGACCATAGCGGCCATGATCACGGCCATGGCGGGCATCACCACGGACATCACCATCACCACCACGGTGACCCGCAAGAAGCTGGCCCGTTCCCGTGGCGACGCATGGGTTGGGCGGTGCTGCTGGTAGCTTTCGCCATCGCGGCAGCGAGCCTGGTGCAAGTGCGCTCGGGGGAAGCTACGGTGATCACGCGCTTTGGTAATCCTGCGCG
>DQGF01000599.1:16950-21486 GCA_003525045.1 Pseudomonas sp.
GCACGCGCTTTGGTAATCCCGCGCGTGTGTTGCTGGAGCCGGGTCTTGGCTGGCGTTGGCCAGCGCCTTTTGAAGCGGCAATCCCGGTTGATCTGCGGTTGCGTACGACCTCCAGCGGTTTGCAGGATGTGGGCACGCGGGACGGTTTGCGCATCATCGTTCAGGCTTATGTGGCGTGGCAGGTGCAAGGTGATCCGGAGAATGTTCAGCGCTTTATGCGCGCTGTGCAGAATCAGCCGGACGAGGCCGCGCGGCAGATTCGCACCTTTGTCGGTTCGGCGCTGGAAACCACGGCCAGCAGTTTTGATCTGGCCAACCTGGTGAACACCGATGCGAACCAGGTGCACATCGCCGACTTCGAAGCGCAGCTGCGTCAGCAAATCGATCAACAGTTGCTGACGACGTATGGCGTGCGGGTTGTGCAAGTCGGCATTGAACGTCTGACCTTGCCGTCGGTAACCCTCACCGCCACGGTCGATCGCATGCGCGCCGAGCGTGAAACAATTGCCACCGAACGCACGGCCATCGGTAAGCGCGAAGCGGCACAAATCCGCTCCGCGGCCGAACGTGATGCGCGAATTGTCCAGGCCGATGCTACGGTTAAAGCGGCTGAGATCGAAGCTCAATCCCGTGTCGAAGCCGCGCAGATTTACGGTCGTGCATACGCAGGTTCGCCGCAGCTCTACAACTTGCTGCGCTCCCTGGACACCTTGGGCACCATCGTCACTCCCGGTACCAAACTGATTTTGCGTACCGATGCTGCGCCATTCCGAGTGTTGGTTGACGGTCCCCCGACCCTCGATAACAAGACCGGGTCGCAGCCATGAGTTTGGTTCCACGTGGAACAAGTGAATTGAGCAGCCCCTGGATTCAGGCGGGGCGATTAGCTTTTCTCGCGCTGTATGCGGTGACGGTGCTGGCCGCTTTGGTTTGGGCGCTGTCCAATGTGCGGCAGATTGATCCACAAAATCGTGCTGTGGTTTTACACTTCGGTGCGCTGGATCGTATTCAGAATGCCGGTTTGCTACTGGCTTGGCCGCGACCGTTCGAGCAGGTGATTTTGTTGCCGGCTGCGGATCGAATCATCGAGCGTCGAGTTGAAAATCTATTGCGCAGTGATGCCGCCGTGCAGGCCGATAGGGTCGCTGCTTTCGCCACACCTCTCAGTGATGCGCTGGCCGGCTCCGGTTATCTTTTGACCGGCGACGCGGGCGTGGTGCAACTGGATGTGCGGGTGTTTTATAAGGTCACCGAACCCTACGCCTTCGTACTTCAAGGCGAACACGTGCTACCGGCCCTGGACCGACTGGTCACGCGTAGCGCCGTCGCACTCACTGCCGCACGAGACCTGGACACCATCCTGGTTGCCCGACCGGAGCTGATCGGCGCGGATAACAAGGCGGCCGAAAGACGCGAACGACTGCGTGGCGATCTGGTACAAGGCATCAATCAGCGCTTGGCGGAATTGGTCGCGACGGGGCAGGGGCTTGGCATCGAAGTGGCACGCGTCGACGTGCAGTCCAGTCTGCCGGGGCCGGCGGTCAACGCTTTCAATGCGGTTTTGACGGCCAGCCAGCAGGCCGACAAAGCGGTGGCTAACGCGCGCACCGAGGCCGAGAAATTGACTCAGACCGCCAACCAACAAGCCGACCGCACGCTTCAGGTCGCTCACGCCCAGGCGAGCGAACGGCTAGCCAAAGCCTCCGCCGACACGGCCACCGTGTTGAGTCTGGCCTCGGCGCAAAAGCAAGGCAGCGACCCGCAAATGCTGCTGCGTATCTACCGCGAGCGGATGCCGAAAATTCTTGGTCAGGCCGGCTCGGTGACCACGGTCAATCCGCAAGACGATTCCCGCCTGATCATTCAGGGAGCTGCACAATGACTGCCCAAACTGCCGCCGCATCGAGCCTGTTGTCGTCCGCTGAACAGCGCAACGCAGCACGCCAATTGACCTTGGCGATGCTTGCCCTTGGCTTGCTGGCGCTGGGACTGATTTGGCGATGGTTATTGCCTGAGCAGACTGGCGTCAGTCAATTGCTGTTGGGTTTTGCTTCGTTACTGGTGGCCGTGCCTGTCATGCGTTCGGCTTGGTACAGCCTGCGTTATCCAAGTCTGCACGGCATCACCGATCAATTGATCGCCCTGGCCATGCTTGGTGCTTGGGCCACCGGCGATCTGCTTACCGCTGCATTGCTGCCGATCATCATGATCTTCGGCCATGTTCTGGAAGAGCGCAGTGTGATCGGTTCACAAGAGGCGATTCACGCGCTCGGCAAACTGACTCGCAGCCACGCGCGCCAGGTTCAAGCGGACGGCGCCATCGTCGAAGTCGACAACAGCACGCTGAAGGGCGGTGACATTGTCGAGGTGCGCGCGGGTGATCGAGTGCCAGCAGACGGTCGGGTTTTATCCGGCCAGGCTAGTCTCGATACTGCGTCTATTACGGGTGAGTCGGTGCCAATGGAAGCGGGGGTCGGCATGTCAGTGTTTGGCGGCGCGATCAACCTCGACGGTTTGCTGCGCATCGAAGTGACCCGCACTGGCAACGAATCGACCCTCGGCAAAGTCATCGCGCTGATGCAAAGTGCCGAGCGATCCAAGCCGCCGATCACCCGATTGCTGGAGCGCTACGCCGGCAGCTACATGGTGTTGGTGTTGCTGCTGGCGGCAGTGACCTGGTTCGTCACTAACGATGCCCAGGCGATGCTCGCCGTGTTGGTAGCAGCTTGTCCTTGTGCGCTGGTGTTATCGGCGCCGGCGACGGCGATTGCCGGGGTGGCTGTCGCGGCTCGGCACGGGATTCTGATCCGCAGCTCGGCGTTTCTAGAAGAGTTGGCTGACCTGACTTCGCTGGTGGTCGACAAGACAGGAACTCTGACCTTTGGCACGTTGCGTTTGCAATCTATCGACAGCCCGCTGGAGGATCGCAGCCACGTCCTGAAACTTGCTGCCAGTCTTGGTTCTGCCAGCAGTCACCCAGTCAGCCGAGCGCTTGCCGGGTTGGTCACGCAAGAGCATTTTCTTTTGCTCTCGGACATTCGAGAGCGTCAGGGCTTGGGTGTTGTAGCGATGACTGGACAGGGCGAGGCGGCACTTGGTCGTCCGGAATTGTTCGCACAATTAGCTATCCCCACGTCAACTGTTCCCGACCACGACGGCCCGATCGCCGGGCTTGCGCTCAACGGTGAATTCCTTGCCTGGCTGTTGCTGGCCGACAGCGTGAAACCTGAAGCGCGTTTCGCCTTGAGTGAGTTGCGCGAACTCGGATTGGGACGCCAGTTATTGCTCACCGGTGATCGGCAGAGCGTCGCACACACGCTGGCTCGTGATGTCGGTATCAGTGATGTGGAAGCGCAGGCCTTGCCCGAGGACAAACTCAATCGTGTGTTGAAAGAAATCGGCAACGGTTTTCGGCCGATGGTGGTGGGCGATGGGATCAATGATTCGCTGGCGCTCAAGGCCGGTGTCGTCGGTGTAGCCATGGGCGCGGGCGGAGCGGACATCGCGCTGGCCTCGGCCGATATCGTACTGATCGGCAGCGACCTGCGTCGGCTTGGCACTTGCGTGCGCTTGAGCCGCCAATGCCGGCAGACCCTGCAGGTCAATGTGATCATCGGTCTGGGCTGGACGCTGGCGATCGTCGTGTTCGCTGCTTTTGGTTGGCTTGGTGCGGCGGGCGCAATGATTGCTGCGTTGTTGCACAACCTCAGTACCTTGTTGGTGTTGGGCAATGCAGGTCGGCTGCTGCGTTTTCAGGAACCCTTACTCAAGCTGAAGGACGACGACATTTGAATGTACTGCTATGCAGGACTCTAAACCGGGCGATCACGGTGATAGCAACTCTTTAGAACTGTGTACCGAATTTGTAGTCATCTAGGTTGAGGGCATAGCACTTTATGCACCCACGACGGCTGGTTGGAGCGCCGTGAGTTATAGAAAACGGCTATTAAATCGATAGCCAGCTATTTTCCCAGGATGGTCTACCCTCTCATCAGACGTCTGAAACAAGGGGGATTTTCCATGCTCGCGCAACTTCCACCGGCCTTACAGAATCTGCAGTTACCGTTACGCCTGCGACTCTGGGACGGCCATGAATTCAACCTGGGGCCGACGCCCAGCGTCACTATTGTGGTCAAGGACCCACAAATGGTTTCCCAGTTCACCCATCCCAGCCTCGACGCGTTAGGAGCGGCGTTTGTCGAAGGCAAACTGGAGCTCGAAGGTTCCATCAGTGACGTGATTCGCGTCTGCGATGAGTGGAGCCAGGCGATGCTCGGTGATCAAAGCAGTCAGCCGGTTCGCCTTGTCCATGACAAGGAGACCGATGCGAAAGCGATTTCCTATCACTACGACCTTTCCAACGCGTTCTATCAGCTGTGGCTCGACAGTGACATGGCGTATTCCTGCGCGTATTTCGAGACTGGTAGCGAAACCCTTGAGCAAGCCCAGCAAGCTAAATTCCGCCACTTGTGTCGCAAACTGCGACTGCAACCCGGCGAGTATCTGCTGGATGTCGGTTGCGGCTGGGGGGGGGTT
>DQGF01000599.1:21777-32684 GCA_003525045.1 Pseudomonas sp.
CGCGGCTGGGGCGGGTTGGCGCGGTATGCGGCGCGGGAGTTTGGCGCGAAGGTGTTCGGGATTACGCTTAGTAAAGAGCAGTTGGCCCTGGCCCGTGAGCGAGTCAGCGCCGAAGGCCTGGACGATCTGGTCGAATTGCAGCTGCTGGACTATCGCGATTTACCTCAGGACGGGCGCTTCGACAAAGTGGTCAGCGTTGGCATGTTCGAGCACGTCGGTCACGCCAACCTGACCCAGTACTGCAAAACCTTGTTCGGCGCGGTGAAGGAGGGCGGCCTGGTGATGAACCACGGGATCACCGCCAAGCACACCGATGGCCGTCCGGTAGGACGCGGTGCCGGGGATTTCATTGAGAAGTACGTGTTCCCCAACGGTGAGCTGCCGCACTTGTCGATGATTTCTGCCGAGATCAGCGAAGCAGGACTGGAGATCGTCGATGTCGAGAGTTTGCGCCTGCATTACGCGCGTACCCTCGACCATTGGAGCGAGCGTCTCGAAGATAATCTGGAGGCCGCTGGCAAATTGGTGCCTGAGCAGGCATTGCGAATCTGGCGGCTGTACCTGGCAGGATGCGCCTACGCCTTTGCCAGGGGCTGGATCAACTTGCACCAGATCCTGGCGGTGAAAGCTCACGCCGATGGCAGCCATGAACTGCCATGGACCCGCGATGATATCTACAATCCCTAGAGAATCGGAGAAATAAGCCGGGCGATCCGCATGCCGATCTGTTGCAGGCGGTGGGTCTCCCGGCTTTCTTCTTTGGCGATTTCGTGGGCTTGGGCGAAGTCATCGTTGAGCATCTGCTCCACTTCGGCGGCAAACGCACTGTCGACTGTCAGCAGCATCACTTCAAAATTCAGCCGGAATGAACGGTTATCCATATTCGCACTGCCAATGGCGCTGATTTCATTGTCGATCAGCACCACTTTCTGATGCAGGAAGCCGGGCTCGTAGCGGAACATCCGCACACCGGCGCGCACCGCTTCGAAGGCATAAAGGCTGGAGGCGGCGTAGACGATCCGATGATCCGGCCGTGATGGCAGCAGAATCCGTACATCCACCCCGCGCAGCACTGCGAGTCGCAATGCGGCGAACACCGCTTCGTCAGGAATGAAATAGGGACTGGTGATCCAGATTCGTTCCGTCGCCGCGTGGATAGCTTCAACGAAGAATAACGAACAGGTCTCGTAGGAATCCGCCGGACCGCTTGCAAGCAACTGACAGAGCACGCCGTCGTCGGGATAAACGTCCGGCAGGATCAGCGGAGGCAGGGAACGGGCAGCCCAGAACCAGTCTTCAGCAAAGGATTCCTGCATGCATGCCACCACCGGCCCGCGTACTTTCACGTGAGTATCGCGCCACGGCGCCAAGGGTGGTGTCTCGCCCATGTATTCATCACCGACGTTGTGCCCGCCGACGAAGCCTAGAATCCCGTCGACTACCACGATCTTGCGGTGGTTGCGGAAATTGACCTGGAAGCGGTTGAGCCAGCCGCTGCGGGTCGCGAATGCTTTAACCTCGACGCCAGCGTCGCGTAACGGCTGTACGTAACTGTGAGGCAAGGAGTGGCTGCCAATGCGGTCGTACAACAAATAGACAGCCACGCCTTCGGCGGCTTTCTTCAGCAACAAGGTTTGCAGACGTCGGCCAAGGCGGTCGTCATGGATGATGAAAAACTGAATCAGCACGGCTTCCTTTGCCTGGCTGATGGCTTCAAAAATCGCGTCGAAGGTGACGTGGCCGTTGATCAGCAGGTGCACTTCATTGTTCGCCAGGCACGGCATGCGTCCCAGCTTTGGCATCGCCCTCAGTGACGCGTAAGCGCTGGAGGCGCGTGCGGTCAGCGCCTCTTCTACCCAGGGTCGCCAGTTCATTTCGGCGATGGCTTTGCGCATTTCCTCGTTCGCCTGGCGCCGGGCTTTGATGTAGCCATCGAAGGTACTGCGGCCGAAGACCAGGTACGGGATGAGCGTCAGATAGGGAATGAACAGCAACGACAGGGCCCAGGCGATCGAGCCCTGAGCGGTCCGAACGGTCAATACGGCATGGATGGCGGCGATCATGCCTAACGAGTGCAGAAGGGCGATCAGATAACCGAAAACATGCGGTCCAAAATATTCCATGGGGCAGCCTTGCTCCTGAAGATTTCAATGCTTAACAGACCATGTTCCGTGCAGAATGTCGCTAATTAATTGGTCCATGAACCGAAGCCCGTGGCTGACGTCTAACGGCCACTACTGATCAGGAGTTACTCGATGAATGTTCGTCTGCTGGGTTTGGCCGTGGCTTTTGGTTTAGCGCTTCCTGTGGCCGCTCAGGCGCAGATGCTGCAGCCGGGTTTGTGGGAATTAACCTCGAGCAACATGAAAGTCGATAACCAGAACTTACCCGATCTGCAATTGATCCTTGGGCAGATACAAAGCCAGATCACCCCTGAACAGCGCGCACAACTGGAGAAGCAGGGCATTTCCATGGGCGGAAAAGGGATTCGGGCTTGCTTGACGCCTGAGCAGGTGAAGACAGACAACATCCCGCTGACGGATCCGCAATCGGGCTGCAAACAGGAAATCACCGAACGTACGGGCAACCAGTGGAAATTCCGCTTCAGCTGTCCGAAAGCGCAAGGTGCGGGCGTTGCCACATTCCTCAGTGATCGTGAGTTCACCACCAAGGTCAACGGCACTTTCAACGCTACCGGTATTCAGCAGAACGGTAGTCTCGATACCCGCGCCGTGTGGTTGGGGCAGGATTGCGGGACTGTTAAGCCCAGAGCCTAAAAGTTTCGCGAGCAGGCTCGCTCCCACAGGGATCGTGTGGGAGAGTCTGCTCGCGGTGGCATTCGCTCAAGCTCTCCCAAGCCCTGTTGATCTGAACCATTCACATACCGCCTCGACCGCCATCCTGCCGAAATCCTCCCCGGTGCGGCTGCGCACACTGACAAACCCGCCTTGCTTTTCTTTCTCGCCGATCACCACCAGATATGGCACGTGCTGACTGTGCTCGCGAATCTTGTGGCGTACCTTCTCGTTGCGCAGATCCGCGCTGGCACGCACGCCACTTCGGCGCAATGCTTCGGTCACCGACTGGGCATAATGCAATTGGCGATCATCCATGCTCACAACGATCACATGGGGCGGTGCCCGCCAATTTTCCAAATCCTGTTGGCTTTCTCCAGCCAGGCATTGCGAAGCAGCACGCTGCCCATGCTCAGAACTCGTTCTGCAAACCTTTGTAGCCCCGCACCAGATCGACGTTGGTACGCGCCACGTCCTCGGAAAACTCCGAGGCGCTGACACTTACCGGCGGGAACTGCGACAGGTCGGTGGCGGGGCCGATGCGGGTGGTGGAGGGCACATAGAAGTGTTCGGACAAGTCGCGCCCACGTTCTCGCCGATCACTACTTTGCCGCAAATAATCGCGGTTTTATCAACGTAGGCAGATTTCGCGATCAGCGGTAAATCACCCGAAGGGTTCTTTCGGATCATGGCTTGCTCAACGCGTTGTACAGCGTATTGAGGTTGTTTTCGAACAGCCCGGCGAAGGTGCTTGCCGGACCGGTTGCCGCGAGCGCATCGGAGTACAACGTACCGCCGATATGTGCGCCGCTTTCATCGGCAATCTGCTTGAGTAGACGAGCGTCTTTGATGTTTTCCATGAACACCGCTTTGACTTTGGCCTGGCGAATCTGGGTGATCAGCGCAGCGACTTCGGCGGCCGAAGGTTCGCGCTCGGTGGACAGGCCTTGAGGCGCCATGAAATCGATGCCATAGGCCTGACCGAGATAACCGAAGGCGTCATGGGACGTCACGATCTTGCGGTTACCCGGCGGCAATGAACCGAGCTTGGCCTTGGCTTCGGCGAGCAGGGTGTAGATCTGTTTCAGGTAGGCCTGACTGTTGCGTTCGTAGTCGGCCTTGTTCGCCGGGTCGGCGGCGATAAGCGCCTTGGCGATGTTGCTGATATACAGCTCGGTGTTCGCCAGGTTGTGCCAGGCGTGTGGGTCGGGAACGGTCTCGCCGTCTTCGTCCAGGGAGCGCGGAATGACACCGTGGCTTGCGCTGATCACCGGAGTTTTGGTTTCGGTACTGGTCACCAGGCGATCCAGCCATGGCTCGAAACCCAAACCATTTTTGATAATCAGCTTGGCTTTGAGCAACGCCTTGGCGTCGTCCGGCGTCGGCTCGTAGGTGTGGGCATCCGCGTCGGGGCCGACCATGTTAGTGATTTGGATGTGGTCGCTGCCGACCTGATGGGTCATGTCGGCGAGGATGCTGAAGCTGGTGACCACTTGAAGTTTTTCCGCAGCCGACAGCGACATCGACAGCATCAAACTGAACAGCACGAGTAAAGCGCGCATCGGGAAACACCTCATTGGGATGTGAATAAAGGCGGGCGGCGCAGCAAGCCGTGCACCGGTCCGAACACCACGGACAACAGATACAAACTGCCCGCCACCAGCACGATCGCCGGGCCGCTGGGCAGCGAGAAGTAGAACGACAACAACAAACCGAACCACACCGAGAGGCAGCCGAGCAGCGTGGCGATGCTCATTAACGTTGGCAAGCGGCGACTCCAGAAGCGGGATGCGGCGGCGGGTAACATCATCAAACCGACCACCATCAACGCGCCAATGGCCTGGAAGCCGATCACCAGATTCAGCACCACCAGGGTCAGGAATACGCCGTGTGCCAAGGGACCGAGACGGCTGACGGTTTGCAGGAAGAGGGGATCGAGGGTATCCAGCAACAACGGTTTGTAGATGAGTGCCATGGCAATCAGGCTGAAGCCGGAGACCCACAACATGCCGGTCAGCGTCGGGCCATCGACTGCCAGCGCCGAGCCGAACAACAGATGAAGCAGGTCAAGACGTTTGCCGGCGATGCCGAGGATCAGCACGCCGCTCGCGAGGGAGATCGGGTAGATCGCGGCGAGGCTGGCGTCTTCCCGCAGGCCGGTACGACGGGTGATCCATGCGGCGAGTCCGGCCATACCGAGGCCGGCGCCGAGGCCGCCGATGGTGAGCGCGGGGAGACTCAACCCGGCGAACCAGAAGCCCAATGCGGCGCCCGGCAGGATGCCGTGAGCCACCGCGTCACCGATCAGACTCATGCGTCGCAGGATCAGAAACACGCCCAGTGGTGCTGTGGCGCACGCCAGGACTAGTCCACCGAGAAGTGCTCGGCGCATGAACACGTACTCGTGGAACGGTTGCCAAAGATGGGCGGCAGCGAGCATCAGGCCACCTGCGTTTGCAGTTGTTGATGAATCAGGTCAACGCTTCGCCCGAGGATGCAGCCAGTGCTTTTGATCAGCAGGGTTTGTGGAGTGTGTTGGCGAACGGCGGCGAGGTCATGACACACGACCACTAAAGTCCGGCCTTCGGCATGCCACGCGTGAATGTGTTTCCAAAGCAGCGCCTGGCCGAGTTCGTCGAGCGCAGCGTGGGGTTCATCGAGCAACAGCAACGGCGCTTGCGCAAGGCTTAAACGAGCGAGCAGGGCGCGCTGCAATTCACCGCCGGACAGGGCCATCAAGGGACGCTGTTCCAAACCGGCGAGGCACCAATCGTCGAGGGCTGCTGTGAGGCGTTGGTTGCGTATCTCTGGAGATTGCTTGCTGCCCCAGAAGCCGGCGGCGACTAACTCTTGCAAGCTGATGGGGAATTGGCGATCCAGGTGTTGTTGTTGGGGGAGGAATGAGAGAGAGCCCTTGCGTGGAACATCCAGCATAACTTTTCCCGTCAATGGCTTTTGCAGGCCCGCGATGACTTTCAGCAGGCTGCTTTTACCGGAACCGTTGGCTCCAATGACGGCGGTCAGACTTCCCTTGGCGAGCTCGAATTCCACGGGTGGAGTCAGTGGTTGGCCGGGTGCGCCCCAACGCAAGGCTTGGCAATGGATCATGCGGCCTCCCAGTTCCAGAGACTTTCGGCGACTGCGTCGTGTGCGTGAAGGCTTTCGGCGTGGATGACGCGGATGTGGAAGGCGCTGATGCCTGGGGAACGCTTCAACGCCAGGTTCAAGCGTCGGGCGGCGTCTTCGCAGAACATCAGGTTCTGACCGTTGGCCAAGGCGAAGGCTTGTTCGTCGGCGCGTTTTACAGCGGTTTGTACGGCAGTACCGAGGGCCGCTTCGGCATCATTGATGATCGCGATCAGCGGGAGGTCATCCAGATAGGCATCCAGGCGAAGGCGCAATTTCGCATTGCTTCGTTGGCTGTGAGGCGTCGCGACGATGCCTTTTGTAGAACCGAGCCAGACCAAAACATCGGAGTGTTGTAGTGACTTGTTCGCAAAGTCACCGACGAATTGCTGCTGAATCAACTGCCGGGAAAGTGCTGCTGAACAAGGGCAGGTTGAGGAGTAAGGAACGTCGATTTTTAGTTCCACGTGGAACATTGCGTTTTTCAATCGCGCTTCGATGCTGACTGGATAGGTTTTCCAGCCGGACAATGGACTGATTAGCGCAGGTCTTTTGAGCAGCAGATCGGTGTGAATTTTTAAGTAAGCGCTGTTGGATAATCCTTCGTGACTATCGAGAAAACTTTGCAAGACTCGTCGCAACAAACCAGGCGTCAGGTTTTCCTGCTCAAGTATTTCCAGCGCCAGGTATAGCCGCGACATATGTATGCCGCGCGCTTCTCCATCGTCGAGGCTCACGCCTGCGTCGGCCTTTGCACTCAGTCGTTGGCTATCGAATAAAACAGGAAGAGCAATGCCGCACATGCCCACCCACTCCAGTGGCAGGGCTTGGCGTGAGGCCTGCGCGGCAATATCCGGCAGAGTCAGCGCATTCATGAGTAGGTCCATCGTGGAAGTTAATTTGGTATGTTATATTATAACAGTAAAATCGACGATGCCTTTTTCGTGAGCATTCTTTCATCATGCACAGACGCCACCTGCTCAACCTGGTCCTGGCCAGCGCGGCCTTTGCTTTACCCTTTAGCGCGTCGGCCACCCAGATTCGCAATGCGCGACTTTGGCGTTCGGATGACAAGCTGCGATTGGTGTTCGATCTGAGCGGGCCGGTGCAATACAAAACTTTTTCCCTGAGCGCACCGGAGCGGTTGATCATCGATCTGAATGGCGCCAGCCTCAGCGGCGACTTCAGTCAGTTGGCGCTCGGCAATACCGTGATTCGCTCGATCCGTTCCGGACACTTCGGCCATGGCGATACGCGGATCGTCCTCGACCTCAGTGGACCGATACAGCTCGACAGTTTTCTCTTGCCGCCACAGGACGGGCAGGGCCATCGGCTGGTACTCGATCTGAAGACCGTCACGCCACTACAAATCACAACTGCACCTGCTTCGACCATCGACAAGGCTCACCCAAAGCGCGACATCATCGTGGTGGTCGACCCCGGTCACGGCGGCAAAGATCCAGGCGCGGTCGGCGCCAAGGGTGAGCGCGAGAAAGACGTGGTGCTCTCCATTGCTCAGCTATTGGCCAAACGGCTGAAGCGCGAGAAGGGCTTCGACGTGAAACTGGTGCGCAACGACGACTTCTTTGTCCCGCTGCGCAAACGCGTGGAAATCGCCCGCAAGCACAACGCTGACATGTTCATCTCGGTGCATGCCGATGCTGCACCGCGTCTCACCGCTTCGGGTGCCTCGGTCTACTGTCTGTCCGAGGGCGGTGCGACTTCGGCCACGGCGCGCTTCATGGCGCAACGTGAGAACGGCGCGGACTTGCTGGGCGCTACCAGTATGCTCAACCTCAAAGACAAGGATCCGATGCTTGCCGGGGTCATTCTCGACATGTCGATGAACGCCACCATCGCCGCGAGTTTGCAGCTGGGCAGCACCGTACTCGGCAGCTTGGCGGGCATCACCACACTGCATCAGAAGCGCGTGGAACAAGCGGGATTCGCGGTGCTGAAATCGCCGGACGTGCCCTCGATCCTGGTGGAAACCGGCTTCATTTCCAACGTCCGTGATAGCCAACGGCTGGTGACGGCTCGGCATCAGCAGGCTGTGGCTGACGGTTTATTCGAAGGTTTACAGCGCTACTTTCAGAAGAATCCGCCGGGAAACAGTTACATCGCCTGGCAGCAAGAGCAGAAAAAAGCCCAGGCCTAACAGCCGGCGATACGGCTACAGGTGAACTTGCCACTGCTGCCGCCGGAGCTGGAAAACCGATTGATCGTGGTCCAGCCGACGCGACGGTTGTAGCCCACCCAGGCCTCGCCATCGGAAGCGATCCCGGTGAAGAACGTGAGTTGTCCGTAGCGACTGTTGGTTTGCGCCCAGTAGCGTTTTCCAGCCGCTTCAAATCCCCGCAGATAGATCGTGCTGCCGGCGGTGTTGACGCTGTAGGCGTTGCCGTCGCCATCCAGGCAAGCCAGCAGATTGGCACTGCGGGTGCATTTGGCCAGGCTGGGGATTTGCGCCCAGGCATCGACAGCGACCAGCAGCGAAAAGCTTATCAGCGCTAATTTCAGGGTAATACGCATGGGATTTCTCACTGACCGGGCAGGCTTCAGCATCGTGCTCTTTGTCCAGGTGGGCAAGAGGGGTGGTTAGATTGTATAGTTATATTATAACATTTAGTTTAGCCCGACACTGCGACCGGGCATCCCCTGTGAGGAACCCCTGATGCCCAATCGTCTTCCCGTAACCGTCCTGTCCGGCTTTCTCGGTGCTGGCAAAAGTACACTGCTCAACTACGTGCTGCGTAACCGCGACAACCTGCGGGTCGCTGTGATCGTCAACGACATGAGCGAAATCAACATCGACGGTAGCGAAGTCCAGCGTGACGTCAGTCTGAACCGCGCTGAAGAAAAGCTCGTGGAAATGAGTAATGGCTGCATCTGCTGCACGTTGCGCGAAGACTTGTTGGAAGAGGTGAGCAAACTCGCCAGGGAAGGTCGGTTTGATTACTTGCTGATTGAATCCACTGGAATCTCCGAACCATTGCCAGTGGCGGAAACCTTCACCTTCCGCGACGAAGATGGGCAGAGCCTGGCCGACATCGCCCGGCTCGATACCATGGTCACGGTGGTTGATGGCATGAACTTCCTGCTCGACTATCAGGCCGCCGAAAGTCTCGCCTCCCGTGGTGAGACATTGGGCGATGAGGACGAGCGCTCGATCACTGACCTGTTGATCGAGCAGATCGAATTCGCCGATGTGATCCTGATCAGCAAGATCGACCTGATCAGCAGCCGCGATCGCCAAGAGCTGATCGCGATCCTCGAGCGGCTCAACGCCCAGGCAGAAATCATCCCGATGGTGATGGGTGAAATTCCCCTGAAGAAGATTCTCAACACCGGTCGCTTCGACTTCGAAAAGGCCGCTCAGGCGCCCGGTTGGTTGCAGGAACTGCGTGGCGAACACGTGCCGGAGACCCAAGAGTACGGCATCGCCTCCAGCGCCTATCGCGCACGTCGGCCCTTTCACCCACAGCGTTTCTTCAGCTTCATAGACCGGCCATGGGTGAACGGCAGATTGCTGCGCTCCAAGGGTTTTTTCTGGCTGGCCAGCAAGCACATGGACGCCGGTAGCTGGTCCCAGGCCGGGGGCTTGATGCGCCACGGTTTCGCCGGACGCTGGTGGCGTTTCGTGCCGAAGACCCAGTGGCCGCAGGACGCAGAAAACACGACTGCGATCATGCAAAACTGGACTGCCGACACCGGCGATTGCCGGCAGGAACTGGTGTTTATCGGCCAGAACATCGACTTTGCACAACTCACTGCTGAACTCGATAATTGCCTGCTGACTGATGATGAAATGGCGTTGGGCATAGAAGGCTGGCGGCAGCTGCCCGATCCGTTCGGCCCCTGGTTTGAAGAGGCAGTAGCGTGATGTTGGCGCCGACTTTAAAGCTGAAGCCAATCGTTCATCAGGTTCAAGGTGAAACGCCGCAGACTTTGGCACGAATCCTTGATGACGGTGTAAACCTCGCGGTTTGGCAACGGCAACTGCCGGCACATATCGCCGATTTCTCCCGCTTGCTCTTGTCCCTGAACGAACCGCTGGCCGAGTCGCTGTCTTTGGAACTAGCCGACGAGGAGGCCGAACCCAATCTCCACGGATTGGCCTCGGGTTTCAGCGATCTCGAAGGCTATGAAGGCTTCATTGCCGATGTGTCCTGGCTGGTCAGCGCATTCGCCTGTTTGCTGGGTGCCAAACGTATCGGTCTGCGCCTCAGGGTCCTGGACAAGGCCATGTGCCCGCGTTTCCACGTCGATCATGTGCCGGTGCGGTTGCTCATCACCTATGCTGGTATCGGCAGCCAGTGGCTGAAGGAAGGGGTGATGGATCGCCGCAAACTGGGCAAACCTGAAGCCGAGCCCGACGACGATGCGCAGATTCAGCAAATCGTCAGCGGCGACGTGGCGCTGCTCAAGGGCGAGAAGTGGCATGGCAACGAAGGCTTCGGCCTGATCCACCGCTCGCCGCAACCCGCGCCGGCCGAGCGCCGTTTGATCCTGTCCCTTGACTGGCTGAGCTAGCGGCTTACGGCTTGAGCCAGGTTCCCTGGCTCTGGGCCTCGCAAAACGGCTGCAAATACGCCGCATCGGTGGCCACGCCGTAATAGTGAATGTCCTGCCGGTAAGGCATATTGGCGACTTGAGCGTTGCTGCACACTCCGAAGGCACCGGTGGGGCATTGGTCGACGTACTGCACCTCGACTTTCTGCCCGGGCAGGTTTGGTTGACAGAATCCGTCGGCAAACAGTTTTTCCGGGATGGAGCGGTTCTGCTGGCAGACTTTGATGTCGAGTCGTACAGCCGTGCTATGTACCACACATGCCTGGGCTAAAGCCTCGCCTGAAGTGAGTGCCAGCAGCAACGACAATCCCATCAACCGCATTCTTTACCTCCTCAGAAAATACCGACCATGTTGCAGAACATTCCGACCCACATCATTGCCGGCCCATTGGGCGCCGGCAAGACCAGCCTGAT
>DQGF01000599.1:32977-33557 GCA_003525045.1 Pseudomonas sp.
GGCGCCGGCAAGACCAGCCTGATCAAGCACCTGTTGGCGCAGCGGCCGGCGCATGAGCGTTGGGCGGTGCTGATCAACGAGTTCGGTCAGATCGGCCTCGACGCTGCGCTGCTGACCCATGACGCCGATGGTATTGCACTGGGTGAAGTGGCCGGGGGGTGTTTGTGTTGCGTGAACGGTGTGCCATTTCAGATCGGGCTCGGCCGTTTGCTGCGCAAGGCGCGGCCGGATCGACTGTTCATCGAACCTTCGGGACTGGGCCATCCGGCGCAGTTGCTCAGGCAGTTGAGTGAAGCGCCATGGCATGGGGTGCTGGCAGTTCAGCCTTGTGTACTGGTACTGGATGCCCAGGCGCTTGCTGTCGGTAAACCGCTGCCTGCGACGCAACAGGAGACGCTGAACAGTGCCGGATTGCTGCTATTGAACAAGTCTGAAGATCTCGACGCCGGTGATCGGCAGCGTATCGCCGCGCAACTGCCGGCGCGTCGGTTGTACTGGACGCAGCAAGCCGTGTTGCCGTTGAGCGAATTGCCGGGGCTTGAAACTCAGGCTATGGCGGGGGGGGGTAAATTCAGCGGGG
>DQGF01000599.1:33829-34130 GCA_003525045.1 Pseudomonas sp.
GGCGAACGCGGGTGTGGATAACTTCAGCGTGCCCAAGGGAATGGCGCAGATGCCGGCGATCTGGAGTGATCCTGCATTGCCGATTTGCCTGAGTCAGGAACAGGAGGGCGGCTGGAGCATTGGCTGGCGTTGGCATCCGAGTCAGGCATTCGATACAGCGCTCATTGGCCGCTGGTTGGAAAGCCTTGCCTGGAGGCGAGCGAAGCTGGTTATCCACAGCGTAGGTGGCTGGGTATCAGTGAATGCACTGGATAACTCGGTGCTGGAATGGCGGCCCAGTGAGTGGCGGGGGGGGTTGCGG
>DQGF01000599.1:34433-35959 GCA_003525045.1 Pseudomonas sp.
TGGCGGCGGGATTCGCGGATCGAGCTGATTTTCAGTGAGCCGCAGGACGTTGATTCGCTGAAAAGAACTCTGGCGGACTGTCGTTCGAGTTAAAGATCTTTTGATTCAAGGACGCCACTTGGTGTGATCCTGCCGCCACTGGCTCAGCTCGATAACCTCGGCGCGAGGCTTCACTACGTCGACCACCTCAGGCGTGTCGACGAATGGCATCGGATAGGGCGCCAGTTCGATTTGCGCGCTGTGGGCACCAAACTGAGTAATCGTACCGTTATGTCGGGTTTCGCCGGTCACGGTGAATTCGAAGTTATACACACGGGCGAGGCGCCGCCGGCCGTTGGCGTCTTTGATGAAGGCGATTTTTTTCAGGGCCACGTTGCCGTCCAGCAATTCTATTCCAAGCTTGCTGCAATGCTGCATGACCCGCTCCAGCGCCCGCTCGCGCAAGCCATGGTTGTGCCACAGCCAGGC
This sequence comes from Pseudomonas sp., assembly GCA_003525045.1. Lineage (GTDB taxonomy): Bacteria > Pseudomonadota > Gammaproteobacteria > Pseudomonadales > Pseudomonadaceae > Aquipseudomonas. The sequence goes on from DQGF01000599.1 coordinate 34,902, forward strand.
GCCACCCGTGGCGAACAGCATTAGCACGAAGATATTTCCGAGGGTCAGCATCAAAGGGTGCTCCAACAAGATGGTGTCAGCTTAACTGCGTCGCCGGTCTGTCGTACAGGCTGTGTTTCGTCGCATACTGCGCGGCTCGAATTTCAATCGTTTTACGGAACCCACCGCATGAAACGTACGCCCCATCTGCTCGCCATCCAGTCCCACGTGGTGTTCGGCCACGCTGGCAACAGCGCCGCGGTTTTCCCGATGCAGCGGGTCGGGGTGAATGTCTGGCCGCTCAATACCGTGCAGTTCTCCAACCACACCCAATACGGCCAGTGGACCGGTGAAGTGCTGGCACCGCATCAGATTCCCGAGTTGGTGGAAGGGATCGCGGCGATTGGCGAACTGGGCAACTGCGATGCTGTGTTGTCCGGTTACCTCGGCAGCGCGGCCCAGGGCCGGGCGATTCTGACGGGGGTGGCGCGGATCAAATCGATGAATCCCAAGGCGCTGTATCTATGCGACCCGGTGATGGGTCATCCGGAGAAGGGTTGCAGCGTGCCGGCGGAAGTCAGCGATTTCCTGCTGGAAGAAGCGGCCGCTGTGGCGGACTTCATGTGCCCGAACCAGTTGGAGCTGGACAGCTTCTCGGGGCGCAAGCCACAGTCGCTGTTCGATTGCCTGGCCATGGCGCGGGCGCTGCTGGCACGCGGTCCGAAAGCGGTGCTGGTCAAGCATCTGGCCTATCCCGGCAAGCCGGCAGACGTTTTCGAAATGCTGCTGGTGACGGGTGAGGGCAGCTGGCACCTGCGTCGTCCGATGCTGGCGTTTCCGCGGCAGCCAGTGGGTGTTGGCGACCTGACATCCGGGTTGTTTCTGGCGCGTGTCCTGTTGGGCGACAGCCTGGTGGCGGCATTCGAGTTCGCGGCGTCGGCCGTGCATGAAGTGCTGCTGGAAACCCAGGCTTGCGCCAGCTATGAGCTGGAACTGGTGCGGGCCCAGGACCGGATTGCCCATCCGCGGGTGCGGTTCGAGGCGACGGCGATAAGCCTTTAAAAGCTTCGCGGGCAAGC
>DQGF01000392.1:0-1234 GCA_003525045.1 Pseudomonas sp.
CAAGCCTCGCTCCTACAGGGGTTAGGGCGGTCAGGCGACCGCGGCATGTTCCTTCGCCCCGACCTTCGCCTCCAGCTCCCGCACCAACGGCAACACCCGCTTGCCGAAGTACTCGACCTCTTAGTGAAAGTGCAGAAACCCCGCCAGCACCAGATCCACGCCCACCGCCTTGAGCGCCACGATCCGTTCGGCAATCTGCTGCGGCGTGCCGATCAGGTTGGTCTTGAAGCCATCGTTGTATTGCACCAGATCCTCGAACGTCGACTTGGCCCAGTTGCCCTCACCTTCGGGTGACGCACTGCCCGCCTGCTTCGCTGCATTGCCGAACGCATTCACCGCCTCCGGATCGGCCTGATCGATGATCTGCGCCAACACCGCCCGTGCCTCTTCTTCCGTGTCGCGGGCAATGACAAAGGCATTCACGCCCACCTTCACCGAATGATTGTTTGCGGCGGCCTTGCTGCGGATATCGTCAACCTGGGCCTTGATGCCTTCCGGGGTGTTGCCATTGGTGAAGTACCAGTCCGACACTCGCGCCGCCATGTCCCGGGCCGCGCGGGAGCTGCCGCCCTGGAAGATTTCCGGCTGACCCAGTGGCTTGGGTTTGAGGCTGTAGTTGTCGAAGCGATAGAAGTCTCCGCGAAAGGTGAAGTTGTCCTGGGTCCAGATACCCTTGAGCGAGCGGATGAACTCTTCGGAACGACGATAACGCTCGTCGTGTTCCAGCCAGTGTTCGCCGATGGCCTGGAATTCGCCCTTGAACCAGCCGCTGACGATGTTCACCGCCACCCGGCCGTTAGTCAGTTGATCGATGGTCGCCAGTTGCTTGGCCGCCAGGGCCGGTTGCCAAGGGCCGGGCAGGATCGCGGCGATCACTTTCAGTCTGGTCGTGGCGGCCAGCAGCGCATGGCTGAAGGCGACCGATTCGTGCTGGAACTCGGCGCCGTAACCCGCGGTGAAACGAATCTGCGTCAGCGCGTATTCAAACCCCGCGGCTTCGGCCAGCTGCGCCAGTTTGCGGTTGTAGTCGATGCCCCAGTGGGTGCGTTGTTCGATCTTGCTGACCACCAGCCCGCCGCTGACGTTCGGCACCCAGTAGGCAAATTTGACGGCTTGTTGACTCATAAGCGTGTCCTCGGGACTCAGGGAAGTTCCAAGGCCAGAGCAGCAACCGTGCCAGCGCTGAACCGCGGCTTGTCTTGAGCCGAGCAAAAACCCTGTGGGAGCGAGCCTG
>DQGF01000392.1:1589-5325 GCA_003525045.1 Pseudomonas sp.
CGCGAGCAAGCTCGCTCCCACAGTGATTTGGGTGTGTCAGAGACAATTTGCTGATGAACTGTTGGTTCGGCAACAGTTGCTGTCGCGGCAAACCTGTACCAGCGCGCAATGACTGGCCTCTGGGTTCGGCATGGACTGTGCAATCCCCTAGGCAATCACTGCCGATCCAAGGAGCTGTCCCATGACCGAACACCAGGTAATCAATCCGCTGTCCATTGGCACCGACTATGAAGCGCTGGCCACGAAGTTTCGGCCGATTTTCCAGCGCATTGCCGCCGGTGCTCTCGAGCGTGAACAGTCGCGCAGCCTGCCTCACGAATCCATCCAGTGGCTCAAGGATGCCGGATTTGGCGCGGTGCGAGTGCCGGTTGAATACGGTGGTGGCGGCGCTTCATTGCCACAGCTGTTCGAACTGCTGATCGAACTGGCCGAAGCCGACTCCAACGTCCCCCAGGCCTTGCGCGGGCATTTCGCCTTTGCCGAGGATCGTTTGAACGCGCCGCCGGGGCCGGCCCGGGATCTGTGGTTCCAGCGTTTCGTCGACGGTGACATTGTCGGCTGCGCCTGGACCGAAATCGGCAACGTGGCCATCGGTGAGGTGGTGACCAAGGTTTCGCCCCACGGCAATCAGTGGCGGCTCAATGGCGAAAAGTTCTACAGCACCGGCAGCCTGTTCTCTGACTGGATCGACGTCTATGCCCAACGCAGCGACACCGGTGGTGACGTGATTGCCGCGGTCCGCACGCGCCAGCCCGGCATTGTGCAGAGTGACGACTGGGACGGTTTCGGTCAGCGCACCACCGGCAGCGGCACGTCACGCTTTATCGATGCCGAAGTGGAGGCCGGGAATGTCATCGACTTCGCCACCCGCTTCAAATACCAGACGGCGTTTTATCAGCTGGTGTTGCTGGCGAGCCTGGCCGGGATCGGTCGCGCGGCGTTGCGTGATGTGGCGCATCAGGTGCGCGAGCGCAAACGCATTTACAGCCATGGCAATGCACAGCATGTCAGCCAGGATGCGCAGGTGCAGCAAGTGGTCGGTGAAGTAGCGGCACTGGTGTATGCCGCCGAGGCCAGCGCGCTAAAAGCCGCACAACCGGCGCAGCGGGCTTATCTGGCGCGGTTCTCGGGTGATGAAGCGCTGGAACGGGCGGCGAATGTCGCGGCGGAAATCGAATCGGCCAAGGCTCAGGTGGTGGTCTCGGAATTGATCCAGCGTGCGACCACAGTGCTGTTCAATGCGCTGGGGGCTTCGGATATTCGTGAGGGCAAGGCGCTGGATCGGCATTGGCGCAACGCCCGGACCGTGTCGTCGCATAATCCGGTGATCTATAAGGCGCGGATTGTCGGGGATTGGGAGATTAACGGGACTGAGCCGCCGTTTGTGTGGCAGATCGGGAATGGGCCACAGCCTCAGTGATGTAGCGCCTGCACGTGAGCCTTCGCGGGCAAGCCTCGCTCCTACGGGATTTGTGTCCAACCGCAATTTTGTGATCACCCCATTCCCGTAGGAGCGAGGCTTGCCCGCGAAGGCGCCAGAACGGTCGCCGCAGAAGTTGGATGTAGGTAAGATACCGGCCCTTCCCCGCAGCCTCTTCCTGCGTCCTGCCGAATAAGTCGATTCCATGCCTTTCGAACTCAGTGTTGACCTCACCACACTGGCCATCCTGGCCCTTGTCGCTTTCGTTGCCGGTTTCATCGACGCCATTGCCGGCGGTGGTGGTTTGTTGACCACCCCGGCGCTGCTGACTGCCGGTCTGCCACCCCACCTGGTGCTGGGCACCAACAAACTCAGTTCGACCTTTGGCTCGGCCACCGCCAGCTTCACCTTCTACCGCCGCAAGCTGTTCCATCCAAGACAGTGGACGCATGCCATCGTCGGCACCCTGGTCGGGGCGCTGGCCGGCGCCGTGGTCGCTCATTACCTGCCCGCGGAATGGCTGAACAAGATGCTCCCGGCGATTATCTTTGCCTGTGGCCTGTACCTGTTGTTCGGCGGCACACCGAAGGCGCCGCTGGACAGCGACGCACCGATCAAGAAAAAGTGGCAATCGACCCAGGGCTTCAGCCTCGGCTTCTACGACGGTGTGGCCGGTCCTGGCACCGGGGCGTTCTGGACCGTCAGCAGTATGCTGATGTACCCCATCGACCTGGTGAAGGCCAGCGGCGTGGCACGCAGCATGAACTTCGTCAGCAACATTGCGGCGCTGTCGGTATTCGTGTTTTCCGGGCAGGTGGACTGGATCATCGGCCTGAGCATGGGCCTATCGGTGATGGTCGGCGCTTTCTTCGGCGCTCGCACCGCCATCAGCGGCGGCGCGAAATTCATTCGCCCGGTGTTCATCACCGTGGTACTGGGCCTGACCGTGCGGTTAGCCTGGCAGCACTGGTTCAGCGTGGCCTAGGCGCCGCGCCACGTAGACGTCGATCAGGTAACGGGCAATCGAGCGTGACGCCGGCAACGGCGGCAGCTCGTGGACATTGAACCACTGGGCGTCTTCGATCTCGTCTTCCTGACACACGATCTCGCCTCCCGCGTATTCAGCATGGAAGCCGAGCATCATCGAATGCGGGAACGGCCAGCACTGACTGCCCAGGTACTGGATGTTCCTGACCTCGATCTGCACCTCTTCGCGGACCTCGCGAATCAGGCAGTCCTCAGCCGATTCACCCGGCTCGGCAAACCCGGCCAAGGTGCTATAGACCCCGGTGACAAAACGCGGCGAGCGCGCCAGCAGGATCTCATCGCCACGGGTGACGAGCACAATCATGCTCGGCGAGATGCGCGGGTAATAGCGTAAATCGCAAGGCTCGCAGTACATCGCCCGTTCGCGTACCACCTGCCGGGTCGCCTGCCCGCAATTGCCGCAAAAGCGGTGCTCGCGAGCCCAAGTGCCGATCTGCGCCGCATAGCCGAGCACCTTGAACACCGTGTGGTCGCCATCGAGCATGAACGCGCGCAAGCCTTTCCAGTTGCAGCCCGGCACTTCGCTGTGACTGCGCAACTCCAGCAAATAGACCGGTTCGCCATCCAGGTGACCGATGCCGTGCTCGGCGAGGATCGACAGGTTCTGGCGCTTGAGCCATTCCCGTGGAAACAGCGCGCCATTGTCGTCGTACAGAAAACCCTCGGGGCTGCGCGCCACGGCCCAGCCGCCGGGTTGATCGGTGTCCAGTACTGCAGTGGTCCAGCGTGAAGTCATTTTTAATCAATCCAGAAATTCGGGTTTCTGTTTGCTCATATGGGCGGCCATGGCCACGCGCAGATCAGTGGGTTGCAGCATGGCCGCGTTCCAGGTGGCGACGTATTCGAGGCCGTCGTCAATGCGATGGTCGCGCATGTAGCTGATCATCTCTTTGGTGCCGGTGATGGCGATCGGCGACTTGCCGGCGATCTCGCGGGCAATGCCCATCACCCCATCGAGAAGGCTGGCAGTGTCGCTGTAGACGCGATTGACCAGACCCATGCCACGCGCTTCTTCGGCGCCAAAAGCGCGACCAGTGTAAGCCAGTTCACGCAGCATGCCGTCACCGATGATCCGAGGCAAGCGCTGCAAGGTGCCGACGTCGGCGGCCATGCCGATGTCGATTTCCTTGATCGAGAATTGCGCGTCTTCGGCGGCGTAACGCATGTCGCAGGCGGCAATCAGGTCGATGGCGCCGCCCAGGCAATAACCCTGGATCGCCGCCAGCACCGGCTTGCGGCAATGGTCGACGGCATTGAAGGACGCTTGCA
>DQGF01000392.1:5614-16098 GCA_003525045.1 Pseudomonas sp.
ACGGCATTGAAGGACGCTTGCAGGGCGAGGATCTTGCGCCGCAGCAGGCGCGCGTTACGGCCGACATCCTTGCCCAGTTCATTGGCTACGCCGGCCAGCATCATCAGGTCGATGCCGGAAGAGAAATGCTTGCCGGCGCCACTGAGTACCACCACCCGGACTTCGTCGGTGTCGTCGACCCACTGGAAGATCTCGATGATTTCGCTCCAGAACGCGGCGTTCATCGAATTGATCTTTTCCGGTCGATTGATTTGCACGTGGGCGATTTTATCCGCCAGTTCGACGGTGAACGCGCTGTACTGAGACATGCTAGTGATCCTTTACCGGGCAAGAACGAGACCTGAACTATAACAAGGCAGTACGACGGGCGGTAAGGCAGCGGTTCGGACAAAGGCGGGACTGGTTCGGGTCGCACTATGTTGGTGCGCGACAAGGCATTGCCGCGCACAGTTATATGATGACTTGGTGACTTTTCACCCGGAATGTCCAGAAAACCACGCCCTTCGTCGGTGCGCTCCTCCGCGGAATCCGGGACGTCCGTGCCTCATTGAACCGATTGTCGAACAATTTTGCCATTCGGCCTCGCCCGCTCTAACTTCTGGCCTATGCTCCTTTTCGCGAGACAAAACCGGTCGGTCATAAAGTGGGAAAAAAGTCGAAACTTTTACCTACCGCGAAGGGTCCCCTAACAGGGAGGTGCGTTGCGACTGGTGCAATCCTTGCAACATCGATTTCAAGCCTTACTGCTTCAGCGCATAGGCAGCATTTGCTCACCCATGCGTCGCGCGTTTGCGCCCGGCCAGATGAATTGGCCACGGAACATCATTTGCAAGACCTAAGAATTAGATCAATAACACGGGAGATTCATATGATCAGTACGGCTTTAGATATCCAGGGAGAACGTGCTCATCAGCAGGTCGGCGAATCGAGCGCCGTAAGCGCTCCAAGTGCCCAATCGATCAACGTCCCAGTCACCAAGACGCTGACACCGGTTGCCAGTCACAATCCGAACAGAAAGAAAGTATTGTTCGTCACCTCCGAAATTGCCGATCTGGTAAAGACCGGTGGCTTGGGTGACGTTTCCGCAGCGCTGCCCCGGGCTATGGCGCAACTGCACGATGTTCGTGTCCTGATTCCCGGCTACCCACAAGTGCTGCACAGCGAAAATCCTATTCATATCATTGGCGAGCTGGGCGGTCACGCCGCCCTGCCCCCCTGCAAGATCGGGCGCATGGACATGCCCGACGGCCTGGTCATTTACGTGTTGATCTGCCCTGAACTCTACGAGCGCGAAGGTTCACCCTACGGCGCCAACAATGGCCGCGACTGGCCGGACAACCATATCCGTTTCGCCCGGCTGGGCCTGGCGGCCGCCGATATCGCCGCCAACCTCGCTCAAATTCACTGGTGCCCGGACCTGGTGCACGCCCATGACTGGCCGGCCGGCCTGGCCCCCGCCTACATGCACTGGCGTGGACAGCGCACCCCGACGCTGTTCACCATTCACAACCTGGCCTATCAGGGCGTGACCAGTCTGGGGTCGTGCCCGGAACTGGGTATTCCCACCCATGCACTGCAACAGGACGGCATGGAGTTCTACGGCAAGATGTCGTTCCTCAAGGCCGGCATGGCTTATTCGAGCCACATCACCACGGTCAGCGCGACCTACGCCCAGGAAATCACCACCCCGGCCTTCGGCTGCGGCCTCGACGGTTTTCTCGCCGCCAAGACCCAGCAAGGTCTGCTCAGTGGTATTCCCAACGGCATCGATGAAAGCTGGGATGCTGCCACCGATCCGCACCTGTTCTGCCCGTTCAGCATCGGCGATTGGGAGGGCAAGGCCGTCAACGCGGCCCACGTTCGTGAGCTGTTCGGCCTGGAAGAGTCCGAAGGTCCACTGTTCGCCGTGGTCTCGCGTCTGGTCTATCAGAAAGGCCTGGACCTCACCGAAGCCGTCTCCGAATACATCGTCGACTCCGGCGGGCAGATCGCGATCATCGGGCGTGGCGAGCCGGAAGAAGAACAAGCCATGCGTGAGCTGGCCCTGCGTTTCCCGGGGCAAGTCGGGGTGCGCATCGGCTTCAATGAAACCGACGCTCGACGCATGTTCGCCGGCAGCGACTTCCTGCTGATGCCTTCGCGCTATGAGCCTTGCGGCCTGAGCCAGATGTATGCCCAGCGCTTCGGTTCATTGCCGGTGGCACGCAACACCGGTGGTTTGGCTGACACCATCGAAAACGGTGTGACCGGTTTCCTGTTCGACGAATCCACCGTCGAAAGTTACCAGGAAGCCCTGAGCCGGGCCTTCAAGGTATTCGCCTACCCCGACCTGCTCAATGCCATGCGCTGCCGCGCGATGGCGGCGCCGTTCAACTGGTGCAAGGCGGTCGAACCCTACGCCGAACTTTATGAACAGCTAGTGGCTAAAGCACTGGGTAAATCGAACAGACAGTAAGAGGTTTTCATAGATGCCGTTACGGACCCTTGAGACCTGGCCCCACGGCGCAATCATGCTGGACGCAGAACACACGCGTTTTGCCTTGTGGGCGCCAGATGCGTTTTTCGTCAGTGTCGAACTGGAAGATGGACAATCCTTGCCACTATTGCCTCAGGCCGATGGCTGGTTCGTGATCAACGCCCGTTGCGCCGCCGGCACGCGTTACCGCTACAACATCGACGGTGAGCTGGAGGTGCCCGACCCGGCCTCCCGCGCCCAGGCCGGTGATATACACCTGCACAGCGTGGTGGTCGATCCCCTCGCGTATCAGTGGCAACACAGCACCTGGTTGGGTCGGCCATGGAACGAGGCGGTGATCTACGAATTGCACGTCGGTGCCCTCGGGGGTTTCAGTGACGTCGAGAAGCACCTGGCGCGCCTCGTCGAACTGGGGGTTACCGCGATCGAACTGATGCCCCTGGCGCAGTTCCCCGGTGACCGTAATTGGGGCTATGACGGCGTCCTGCCTTACGCGCCCCAATCCTCCTATGGCACACCCGAACAACTCAAACACTTGATCGACACCGCCCATGGCCATGGCCTGGCGGTGATTCTCGACGTGGTCTACAACCACTTCGGCCCGGACGGCAATTACCTGCATCGCTACGCCAAGGGCTTTTTCCGCGAGGACAAGCACACACCGTGGGGCGCCGCCATCGACTTCCGGCGGCGCGAGGTGCGGGACTTCTTCATTGAAAATGCGTTGATGTGGCTGCTCGAATACCGCTTCGACGGTCTGCGCCTGGATGCGGTGCACGCCATCGAAAGCCCGGACTTTCTTCAGGAACTGGCGCAACGGGTTCGGCAGCAGACAGACCCGGCGCGGCATGTGTGGCTGACAGTAGAGAACGAGCACAACCAGGCCAGCCTCCTGCAGGAAGGCTTCGACGCGCAATGGAACGATGACGGCCATAATGCCCTGCACGTGTTGCTGACCGGCGAAACCGACGCCTATTACGCCGACTATGCCGACCACCCCACCGAGCAACTGGCGCGCTGCCTGAGCCAGGGTTTCGTGTTCCAGGGCCACGTCACCCGCCACGGTACAACCCGCGGAGAACCCAGTGGTCATCTGCCGCCCAGTGCTTTTGTGCTGTTTCTGCAGAACCACGACCAGATCGGCAATCGCGCGTTTGGCGAACGCCTGCATCAGTTGACCCACCGCGACGCGTTGAAAGCCGCTACAGCACTGCTGCTGCTGTCACCGATGATCCCGCTGATGTTCATGGGCGACGAGTTTGCCGCCGAAGAACCGTTTCTGTTTTTCACCAGCCACCACGGTGAGCTGGCGAAACTGGTCCGTGAAGGGCGTCGTAACGAATTTGCCGCATTCAGCGCGTTTACCGATCCGCATAAACGCGAACAGATTCCCGATCCGAACGCTCGACAGACCTTTGAAGCATCCCGGCCCAAACTGGCCGCCACGCGACAATCGGCCATGCAGGGCCTGTACCACCAACTGTTGCGGATTCGCCATCAGCACATCATTCCCCATCTGCCCGGTACTTACGCCTTGGGCGCCGAGGTGCTGGCCGAGGGCGCGGTGACGGCACGCTGGCAACTGGGTAACGGCAGTCAGCTGCGGATTGACCTGAACCTCAGCGACACGCCGGTGGTCCACTCACCACAGGCCGATGCTTCGCTGCTGTTCGAACACCCACCGCAGTCGGCCGGCCTGTTGGAACAGGGCACGCTTGCCCCGTATTGCGCGCTAGTCAGCCTCACGGCCGCAGCCCCTATGCTACCCCCGGATGGAGAGCGCCAATGAGTGATGCGCAACTGGAAATACTGGCCAGCCGAGCTGGTTTGGCAGTCGACTGGATCGACGCCAACGGCCGCCCGCAGAAAGTCGCCCCATCGGTTTTGCGCAACGTCCTCACCGGACTCGGCCACCCCGCCGGTACCGCACAGGAAATCGACGCCAGCCTGCTGCAATTGCAGCAAGTGCAACAGACCTGCCACCTGCCGCCGCTGATTACCGCAGACGTTGGTGTCGGCCTGAATCTGGCGCATTACTTCGAGCCGCAAACGCCCTGCGAGGTCCATCTCGAAGATGGCTCGCGGCTCAACCTGAAACTGGACGCCGAGGCGATTCTGCCCGGCCTGATTCCGGTCGGTTATCAGCACGTCAGCATCGATGGGCAATCGTTTACCCTGGCCGTTGCACCGGCGCGCTGCTACAGCGTCGGCGATGCCGTCGGCAGCCCGATCCCGCGGGCCTGGGGCCTTAGCGTACAGCTGTACTCGTTGCGTCGTCCCGGCGACGGCGGATTCGGCGACACCCAGGCCTTGGAAGATCTGGTCCGGGTTGCCGGCGAGCGCGGCGCCGAAGCGTTGGCGATCAGCCCGCTGCATGCAATGTTCGCCAACGATACTCATCGCTACAGCCCTTATTCGCCGTCCAGCCGTCTGTTCCTCAACAGCCTCTACGCCGCCCCGGGCCTCATTCTCGGTGAGCGCGCATTACGTACGGCGATCGATGCCACAGGTTTGGCCGATAAACTCAAGCACCTTGAACAACTGCCATTGATTGATTGGCCAGCGGCCGCCGAGGCCAAGCATCGTCTGTTGCAGGCGCTGTACGAAGGGTTTGTCCAGGGCGAACACCCGCTGCATGCCGACTTCGGCAGCTTCCGCCACGCTGGCGGCGAAGCCCTGGAAAACCACTGTCGCTTCGAAGCCATTCAGGAAGCCCGCGCCGCCAAGGGTGAGGGCCTCGACTGGCGCGAGTGGCCCGAACAATGGCGCGACCCGCGCAGCGCCGCCCTCGCCGAGTTTGCCGAAGAGAACGCCGGCCGCATCGGCTTCTTTGCCTTCTGCCAATGGCTGATCACCCGCTGCCTGGAGCGCGCACAAACTGCCGCCCGCAGCAGCGGCATGAACATCGGCCTGATCGCCGATCTGGCGGTGGGTGCCGACGGCGGCGGCAGCCAGGCCTGGGGTCGCCAGGACGAATTGCTCGCCTCCCTGACCGTGGGTGCCCCCCCGGACATCCTCAACCGCACCGGCCAGGGCTGGGGCATTTCCGCCTTCTCACCCGAAGGCCTGGTACGCAACGGTTTTCGCGCGTTCATTGAAATGCTCCGGGACAACTTTGCCCATGCCGGTGGCCTGCGCATCGACCACGTCATGGGCCTGCAACGGCTGTGGGTAATCCCCAATGACGCCCCCCCTGCGGACGGCGCCTACCTGTATTACCCGGTAGATGATCTGCTGCGCTTGCTGGCCCTCGAATCCCATCGCCATCAGGCCATCGTCCTGGGCGAAGACCTCGGGACGGTGCCGGACGGCCTGCGGGAAAAACTCATCGCGCGCTCGATCCTCGGCATGCGCGTGCTGCTGTTCGAACAGGACAACGCGCACTTCAAACCGATGCTCGAATGGCCGGACAACGCGCTGGCGACCACCAGCACCCATGACCTGCCGACCCTTAATGGTTGGTGGCATGGCCATGATATCGACTGGAATGCCCGACTCGGCCTGGTCGACGCCCCCGGTGAAATCGAATGGCGCCACCACCGCGAACGCGAGCGCGAAGGCCTGCGCCGCGTATTGAGCCAGGACCCGCAGAACTTTCGCGAGGAGTCCCATGAAACCGATCAGGTGCTGGACGCCGCGATCCGTTTCCTCGGACATACCCCGGCGCCGCTGGTATTGCTGCCGCTGGAAGATGCCCTGGGCATCGAACAGCAGGCCAACCTGCCCGGCACCACCGACGCCCATCCCAACTGGTCCCGACGCCTGCCCGGTGACAGCGAAACCTTGCTCGATGACCCGGACGCCGCCCGGCGCCTGGAACTGCTCGCCTGCGCGCGACTTCAGGCGGCCGAGCGTGACCAATGAATCAAGCGCTTATCCAACCGTTGCGGGCCACCCTGCGATTGCAGTTTCATAAAGGCTTCACCCTGGATCAAGCGGTGCCGCTGGTACCGTATTTCGCCAGCCTGGGCATCAGCCATATCTACGCTTCACCCCTGCTGAGCGCCCGCCCCGGCTCCATGCATGGCTACGACGTGGTGGACCCGACCACGGTCAACCCGGAGCTGGGCGGCGAAGCTGCATTGCGCCGCCTGGTCAGCACCTTGCGCGAGCACCGGATGGGGCTGATCCTCGACATCGTTTCCAACCACATGGCCGTCGGCGGTGGCGACAATCCCTGGTGGCTGGACTTGTTGGAATGGGGGCGCCTGAGTCCCTACGGCGAGTTCTTCGATATCCAGTGGCATTCGCCCGATCCGTTGATGGCAGGCCAACTGCTGCTACCCTTTCTCGGCAGCGATTACGGCGTCGCCCTGCAGGACGGCACCCTGCCCTTGCGCTTCGATGCGCAGCATGGCGCGTTTTTTGTCGAACACTACGAGCATCACTTCCCGATCTGCCCGACGAGTTATGGCGAACTGCTCAAGGCCGATGACGCTCTGACTGCCGATCAAGCGGCGCAACTCAAATCACTGGCGGACCGTTTCAGCACCTTGAGCTACCAGATGGATGCGCACAGCCTGGCGATCCCGCTCAAAGCAGAGCTGCGCGAACTCGCCAAAGATCCGGCCATTGCGCAAGCGATCCAGCGCAGCCTGGACGCTTACGATTCGCTGACGCGCGACGGATTCGAGCGCCTGCACAACTTGCTGGAGCGCCAAAGCTATCGCCTGGCCAGTTGGCGCACCGCGGCGGACGATATCAATTGGCGGCGTTTTTTCGATGTCAACGAACTGGGCGGTCTGCGGGTCGAGCGGCCGGCGGTGTTCGAGGAGACCCACGGGAAAATATTCGAGCTGGTGGCCGAAGGCCTGGTCGACGGTCTGCGCATCGACCACATCGACGGACTTGCCGACCCGCGTGGTTATTGCCGCAAATTGCGGCGCAGGGTCGATAGCCTGTCGCCGGAGCGGCATCTGCCGATCTTCGTCGAGAAGATCCTCGGCGAAGGCGAAACCCTGCACCGTGACTGGTCCGTCGACGGCACCACCGGTTATGAATTCATGAACCAGTTGTCGCTGCTGCAACACGACCCGGAAGGCGCCCTGACCTTGAGCGAACTCTGGAGCCGATACAGCGGACGGCCCGCCGATTTTCGCCAGGAAGCGCAACTGGCACGCCAGCAAATCCTCAACGGCTCGCTCGCAGGGGACTTCGAGAGTGTCGCCCAGGCGTTGCTGCAAGTCGCCCGGGACGACCTGATGACCCGCGACCTGACCCTCGGCGCGATCCGTCGGGCGTTGCAGGAACTGATCGTGCATTTCCCGGTGTATCGCACCTACATCAGCCCCCGTGGCCGCAGTGCTGCAGACGATGTGTTTTTCCAGCAGGCCATGGAGGGTGCCCGGCAATCCCTCAGCGAGGCCGACTGGCCAGTGCTCGATTGCCTGGCCCGCTGGCTCGGCGGCGAACCGTGGCGCAAACGCCCGGCAGGTCGCCAGCGCAAGATGCTCAAGCACGCCTGCGTACGCTTCCAGCAGCTGACCTCACCGGCCGCGGCCAAGGCTGTGGAAGACACCGCGTTCTATCGTTCTGCGGTGTTGCTGTCACGTAATGACGTGGGTTTCAGCACCGAGCAGTTCAGCGCGCCGGTCGCCGATTTCCACGCCGTGTGCATCAACCGTCTCGAAACGTTTCCCGATAATTTACTGGCCACCGCCACCCACGACCACAAACGCGGGGAAGACACCCGTGCGCGGTTGGCGGTGTTGAGCGAGCGCAGTGCCTGGTACGCCGAGCAAGTGCCGCTGTGGCAAGCCCTGGCCCGGCCCCTGCGTGACGACGACCAGATGCCATCGACAGGCGACGAATTGATCCTGTATCAAGCGATCCTCGGCAGCTGGCCGCTCGACTTGCGCAGTGACGATTCCACAGCGATGGAGGAGTACGCTAAACGTGTATGGCAGTGGCAACAGAAAGCCTTGCGCGAAGCCAAGTTGCAAAGCAGCTGGAGCGCGCCCAACGACGCTTACGAACAAGCGGTTGAGCAATTCCTGCAACATCTGCTGCTAAGTCCGCAAGGTGAACTGTTGCGCGTAGCCCTTGGCAAGGCGGTCAACACCCTCGCCGCACCCGGCGCACTCAATGGTTTGGCGCAAACCTTGCTGCGCATGACCGTGCCGGGGATACCGGACCTTTATCAGGGCAACGAGTACTGGGATTTCTCTCTGGTGGATCCGGACAACCGGCGGCCGGTGGATTACCTCAATCGGCAACAGGCGCTGCAGGCATCCCCGGACCTGTCCGAGTTGCGGGCGAACTGGCGGGACGGGCGAATCAAACAAGGCCTGATCGCCCAGGTGTTGAACCTGCGGGCCGAACACGCCGAGCTGTTTCGGCGAGGGGCATATCACGCCCTTGAAGTCGTCGGCAGCCAGGCACACCGGGTGCTGGCGTTTGCCCGCTCTTGGGAAGGAAAACGGGCGATCGTGATCGTACCGATACGCTGCGCCGAACTGCTGAAAAACAGTGCCGAACCGAGGATTGACGCGCCGCTGTGGGGCGATACACGGATCAAATTACCGTTCAACACCGCTGATGAAGATTTGAAGGGACTTTTTTCAACCGTCGCAGTCACAACCCAAGGGGAGCTGATGATCAGCGCTGCGCTGGGGGAGTTCCCGGTCAATCTCTTTATCCAAACTACAGACATTTGAGTGCAGTTCAGGAGCATAGCGATGAGTACCGATGATAAACGCATCCGCGAGTTTGCCTATCAGATCTGGGAATCGGAAGGAAAACCCGAGGGTGAGGAAGCCCGTCACTGGGAAATGGCACGCAAGCTGGCTGAAGCCGAAGCCTTGGCGCCGAGCAAGTCGCCCAAAGCCGCCGGCAGCAAAACTGGCGTGACCAAAACAGCGCCGAAAAAGCCCGACGGCAAGTTAGTCAATGACAAGTCACTCGATGGCAAGGGCCCTGAGCCGAAAACCAAGGCCAAGACCAAGCCGGCCGCGGCGTCATCCGTGATCCCGCCCGGTGAAAAAGCCGCCGAGAAGAAGCCTCGCGCCGCGCGAAAACCGCCCGCGGTCTAACGCTTCCTTATCTGTCCTGAATGAATTCGCGGCGAGCCCCCTCGCCGCCGAGGGCTCGCTCGTCCTCGAAAAACATCAGAGCCAAGAATTGTCCCCCTATTTGCAGGAGCATGTATGAGCAGTCCAAAGAAATCCGCGCCAGAACCTCACGTCGAGGTGCCATCGCGAATCCGTGAAGGTTTGCCCTTCCCATTGGGCGCGAACTGGGATGGGCTGGGGGTCAATTTCGCCTTGTTTTCCGCCAACGCCACCAAGGTGGAGCTGTGCATCTTCGATGATGCCGGCGAAGTCGAACTCGAACGCATCGAGTTGCCGGAATACACCGACGAGATCTACCACGGTTACCTGCCCGACGCGCATCCGGGGATGATCTACGGCTACCGCGTCTATGGCGCGTACGACCCGGCCAACGGTCATCGCTTCAACCACAACAAATTGCTGATCGACCCCTATGCCAAACAACTGGTCGGCGAGTTGAAATGGTCCGAAGCACTGTTCGGCTACACCATTGGCCACCCCGACGCCGACCTCAGCTTCGATGAACGCGACAGCGCGCCCTTTGTGCCCAAATGCAAGGTGATCGACCCGGCCCACACCTGGGGTCACGACCATCGCGTCAGCGTGCCGTGGGACAAGACCATCATTTATGAGACTCACGTACGCGGCATCAGCATGCGTCACCCTTCCGTCCCCGAGAGCCAGCGTGGCACCTTCGCCGGGTTGATGGTCGATGACGTGCTCGAACACATCCGCAAGCTCGGGGTGTCGACCGTGGAGTTGCTGCCGATTCACGCGTTCGTCAATGACCAGCACCTGCTGCACAAAGGCATGACCAATTACTGGGGTTACAACAGCATCGCGTTTTTTGCCCCCGACCCGCGTTACCTGGCCAGCGGCAAAATCGCCGAATTCAAGGAGATGGTCGCGCACCTGCACGAAGCCAATCTCGAAGTGATCCTCGACGTGGTCTACAACCA
>DQGF01000425.1:0-2083 GCA_003525045.1 Pseudomonas sp.
TGACTCAACAACTGCGCCAACGCCGGCACAGGCTGCTGATCGGTGACCAGGCAATCGATCAAACTGATCGGCCCCAGGCGAATCATGGCATTGCGCCCGAATTTGCTGGAGTCAGCCGCCAGAATCACTTTTCGGGCATTGGCGATAATCGCCTGCGACACCCGAACTTCCTGATAGTCAAAGTCCAGCAGGCTGCCGTCTTCATCTATACCGCTGATACCCACGAGGGCAAAGTCGACCTTGAATTGGTTAATGAAATCGACGCTGGCCTGACCGACCACGCCGCCGTCACGGCGTACGTTGCCACCCGTCAAGAGCACGTCGAAGTCGTCCTTGGCGCTAAGCATCGAGGCCACGTGCAGGTTGTTGGTGATGATCTTCAGGTGATTGTGATTGAGCAGCGCCCGGGCAATCGATTCGGTGGTGGTACCGATGTTGATGAACAGCGAGGCGTGATCGGGAATCTGCGCGGCAATGGCTTCGCCGATACGCTGTTTTTCATCGCGCATCTGGTCGGCACGCATGGCGTAGGCGGTGTTTTCGACGCTGGAATCGTAAGCGGCGCCACCATGGTAGCGACGCAACAAATTAGCTTCCGCGAGCTGATTGATATCGCGGCGGATGGTTTGCGGTGTAACGACGAACAGCGTAGCCATTTCCTCGATGCTGACATAGCCGCGTTCGCGGACCAGTTCGAGGATTTGCTGCTGACGGGGAGGCAGATTCATGGGGCGTCCTTGGGGCTGCCGGGCAAAATTTGCCCATGATGCCGGAGGAATCTGCTCCCTACCAGTTACATACTGCTACGAGTACTTGGCTTGGCTTATTCAGCGCCTTCGTGTGGCTCCCAATCACGTGTGCGGCTGACGGCTTTTTTCCAGCCGGCGTAGAGTTTTTCCTTGGCGCTTTCTTCCAGAGTTGGTTGGAACTCGCGCTCGATCACCGCCTTGCCGCGCAACTCTTCCAGGCTGCCCCAGAAGCCGCAGGCCAGGCCGGCCAGGTAAGCCGCGCCCAGGGCCGTGGTTTCGCGCATTTGCGGACGCTCGACCTGAGTGCCGAGGATGTCGGCCTGGAACTGCATCAGGAAGTTGTTTGCCACCGCGCCGCCGTCCACGCGCAGGGACTTGAGGCGTTCGCCGGAGTCCTGTTGCATGGCGTCGAGAACGTCCCGGGTCTGGTAGGCAATCGACTCCAGTGCGGCACGAATGATGTGATCCACACGCACGCCGCGGGTCAGGCCGAACAATGCACCACGGGCATACGGGTCCCAGTACGGAGCGCCCAGGCCGGTAAAGGCTGGCACCAGGTACACGCCGTTGCTGTCCTTGACCTTGTTGGCGAAGTATTCGGTGTCGTGGGCGTCGTTGATGATCTTCAGTTCGTCACGCAGCCACTGAACAGTAGAGCCGCCGTTGAACACTGCACCTTCCAGCGCGTAAGCCACTTCGCCGCGCGGGCCGCAAGCGATGGTGGTCAACATGCCATGCTTGGACTTCACGGCTTTGTCGCCGGTGTTCATCAGCAGGAAGCAACCGGTGCCGTAGGTGTTTTTCGCCTGGCCGGGTTCGACGCACATCTGGCCGAACAGCGCCGCTTGTTGGTCGCCGGCGATACCGCCGATGGCGATGCCGCTTTTAGTGTGGCCATAAATTTCTGATGACGACTTAACTTCCGGCAGCATTTCCCGCGGGATATCCAGCACCTCCAGCATCTTCGCGTCCCACTCAAGCGTGTGGATGTTGAAGAGCATGGTGCGCGAGGCATTGGTGTAGTCGGTGACATGCACCTTGCCGCCGGTAAATTTCCAGATCAGCCAGCTGTCGACGGTGCCGAACAGCAGTTCGCCCTTGCGTGCGCGCTCGCGGCTACCTTCGACGTTGTCGAGGATCCACTTGAGTTTGGTGCCGGAGAAGTACGGGTCGGTGACCAGGCCGGTGGTGTCGCTGATGTATTGCTCGTGACCATCGCGTTTGAGCTGCTGGCAGATTTCGGTGCTGCGCCGGCACTGCCAGACGATCGCGTTGTAGATCGGGCGGCCGGTGATCTTGTCCCAGACCACGGTGGTCTCGCGCTGGTTGGTGAT
>DQGF01000425.1:2370-2494 GCA_003525045.1 Pseudomonas sp.
CGCTGGTTGGTGATGCCGATGGCCGCCACTTGGTCGTGATGCAGGCCGGCTTGAGCCAAGGCCTCGACCATCACCGCGCTTTGGGTGGCGAAGATTTCCATCGGGTCATGTTCGACCCAACCGC
>DQGF01000425.1:2787-3094 GCA_003525045.1 Pseudomonas sp.
CGGGTCATGTTCGACCCAACCGGCTTGCGGGTAATGCTGGACAAATTCGCGCTGAGCGGTGCAGACCACATTCGCGTCACGGTCGAAAATAATCGCGCGGGAGCTGGTCGTACCCTGATCGAGGGCAATGATGTAGTTCTTATTCTGAATGTCGGTCATGTCGATTGCCTTGGACGAAATAAGGGAGTGGGATCAGGCGCGGGATCGAATGGGCAGGATCGCACGCCAACGCTATCAGGAAGTTCTTGGTTGTCCGTCAATGGCCGGTGCTGCGTCCTTTGTAGCAGGTATGGGGCTGGGCAAATGA
>DQGF01000425.1:3388-8401 GCA_003525045.1 Pseudomonas sp.
CTTTGTAGCAGGTACGGGGCTGGGCAAATGGCGGGCAATCAGCCCGCGATAGGCGGCAGCACCGAGGCAGGCACCGACAATCGGTGCAAAAATCGGAATCAGGAAATAGGGGGTATCGCGCCCGCCGGTGAGCGAAATTTCACCCCAGCCAGCAAAGAAAGTCATCAGCTTGGGGCCGAAGTCCCGCGCCGGGTTCATCGCGAAACCGGTCAGCGGGCCCATCGAGCTGCCAATCACGGCAATCAGCAGGCCGATCAGCAATGGCGCCAGCGGGCCTTTTGGCAGGCCATTGCTGTCGTCGGTCAGGGACATGATCACGCCCATCAGGATGGCGGTGATGATGACTTCAACCAGGAAGGCCTGGGCTGTGGACAAGACCGGGTTGGGGAAGGTGGAGAACACCGACGCCAGTTCCAGGCTGGCTTGGGTGCCACGAACCATTTGGTGAGTTTGTTCGAAATCGAAGAATAAATTGCTGTACAGCGTGTAAACCAACAGCGCTCCACAGAAGGCTCCGGCGATCTGGGCCAGAATGTAGAACGGCAGTTTGCGCTTTTCGAAGTCAGCAAAAATGCTCAGGGCGATGCTGACAGCAGGATTGAGGTGCGCCCCGGAAACGCCGGCGGTGAGATAGATCGCCATGCTCACGCCGACGCCCCAGATGATGCTGATTTCCCACAGGCCAAAGCTGGCGCCCGCAACCTTGAGCGCGGCGACGCAACCCGTACCAAAAAATATCAGCAGTGCAGTGCCCAGGAACTCTGCCATGCATTGGCTTGAGAGCGACGGTTGTTGTAAAGCAGTTGTCATCGAAAACCTCGTTTTTGTTGTTGTCTGGCGCTTTTTCATCAAGGTCAAAGCGCGATGTTCGCCGAGGCAGGATCCCCATCCTGTTCTCGGCTTACTGCCGGGTGCTGCGGTGAAGCAGTTGTGCTGTATTCGTATTCGAAAAAATATAGACAAGAAACGCTGCTGTCAAAGGTCGAAAGTGAACCGTCAGTCACTTTTCAACTATTAGTCATGTGAATGACACTATTGTTCACCCAAGAGACTGAACGTGGACGGACGGCAGCCTGCAGCCCCAGTCGCCGAGACAGCGCCGCAGTAGAGCCTTTTAGTGACCAATGACCTAGAATCCAGCGCAGTCTTTTTCTACTGCCGCCAAGCCAGGAGCTGCCATGACCCCCGCATTGGATTTGTTGAAAAAAGTTCGTGCCGAACATCGCGTGCACAGTTACGACCATGATCCCAAGGCAGCGTCCTATGGGCTGGAGGCCGCGGAGAAACTGGGATTGGACCCGGCGCAGGTGTTCAAGACATTGCTGGCGGCCAGTGAGAAAGGTGAATTGCTGGTGGCGGTGGTGCCAGTCGTCGGAAGTCTGGACTTGAAGGGGCTGGCTCACGCGGCGGGGGTGAAAAAAGTGGAAATGGCCGACCCTGCCGCTGCGCAACGATCCACCGGTTACCTCTTGGGCGGGATCAGTCCGCTGGGGCAAAAAAAGCGCCTGCGCACCTTTATTGATAGTTCGGCTCAGCCCTTTGCCAGTATTTTTGTCAGTGCCGGTCGTCGCGGTCTGGAAGTCGAGTTGGCACCTGCCGTGCTGGCCGAACACACGCAGGCGAAGTTCGCCCATATCGGCCGTGCCTGACGAGGGCAATGAGACCGGCGCTGTATGGCTAGGCTCTCTGTAGAACTGTAGGAGCGAGGCTTGCCCGTGAAGCTTTTTGCTTCAGGCTACCCGATTCAAATCGTTATGCCTCGTCTCCTTCAGGCACAGCACCGCTATCAAGCTCAACACCGCCGCCCCCGACACATACCCGCCGACGTAGCTCAAACCACCCATCGCCACCAGCTTCTGCGCAAAGAACGGCGCCGCCGAAGCTCCGACTATCCCGCCCAGGTTGTAGGCTGCCGAAGCGCCGGTATAACGCACGTGGGTCGGAAACAGCTCTGGCAGCAGCGCCCCCATCGGCGCGAACGTCACGCCCATCAGAAACAGCTCGATGCACAGGAACAGCGCCACGCCCCAGGTCGAACCCTGGGTCAGCAGCGGTTCCATCAAGAACCCGGACAGAATCGCCAACACCCCACCGATGATCAGCACCGGTTTGCGCCCGTAACGGTCGCTGGCCCAGGCCGACAACGGCGTAGCAGCGGCCATGAACAGTACGGCGAAGCACAGCAGCGCGAGGAAGGTTTCGCGGGTGTAACCGAGCGTCGATACGCCATAACTCAGGGAAAATACTGTCGAGATGTAGAACAGCGCGTAGCACACCACCATGGACCCGGCACCCAACAGCATGGGCGCCCAGTATTGGCTGAGCAGTTCCACCAACGGAATCTTCACTCGTTCCTGGCGAGCCATGGCATTGGCGAACACCGGTGTTTCGTGGAGTTTGAGGCGCACATACAGACCCACCATCACCAGCGCGGCACTGAGCAGGAACGGAATTCGCCAGCCCCACGAGCGGAACTGTTCGTCGTCCAGGGTCATGGCGAGGGTCAGGAACAGACCGTTAGCCGCGAGAAAGCCGATCGAAGGGCCAAGCTGTGGAAACATGCCGAACCAGGCGCGCTTGCCTTTGGGCGCATTCTCCGTCGCCAGCAGCGCTGCGCCGCCCCATTCCCCACCCAATCCCAAACCCTGGCCGAAGCGCAGCACGCAGAGGAGGATCGGTGCCCAGGCCCCGATGCTGTCATAACCCGGCAGCACGCCGATCAGCGTGGTGCACACGCCCATCAATAGCAGTGAGGCAACCAGTGTCGATTTGCGCCCGATGCGGTCACCGAAATGGCCGAACAGCGCCGAGCCCAGCGGTCGTGCAAGAAAAGCGATACCAAAGGTCAGGAACGCCGACAGCATCTGGGCCGTGCCGGAAGTCTGCGGAAAGAACACCGGGCCGATCACCAGCGCAGCGGCAGTGGCATAGACGTAGAAGTCGTAGAACTCGATGGCGGTACCGATGAAGCTCGCGGTGGCCACCCGGGTGGCGGAGTTCGTCGGTTGCGCAGGCGTGGTGTCGTTATAAGTCGTGCTGGTCGTCATGCGGTTATCCCTGACAGTCATGTGCCCCAGTGGAGCGAATTATTATGGTCGAACACCCAGGGATGTGGGTTTTAAAGCGCAGAGTGCGGGTAGCACAGGGGTATGGCGGGGCTTGGGTAAGCGGATTGGATTATGCCACGACCAATGGCGTTTTTTGTAGGAGCCAAGCTTGCTGGCGAAAGCGTTCTCAAGGATGCCTTCGCCGGCAAGCCTGGCTTCTACAGGGATGTGATTTCAAGCAAGGGTTTGTACTGCGGTTGTATGCCAGATCAACACACGGGTAACGCGGTTGTCCTCGGTTTCGAGGATCTCCAGCCGATAACGTCCGATCTTCAGGCACACCGCGCGCTCGGGAATCGTCTCCAGCGCTTCGGTCACCAACCCGTTGAGGGTTTTCGGGCCGTCACTGGGCAGGTGCCAGCCGAGGCTCTTGTTCAGGTCGCGAATCGACGCCGCGCCATCGATCACCAGTCGTCCATCGGCCTGCGGATGGATATGCGGGTTATCCAGGCTGTGCTGGCTTTCGAACTCGCCGACGATTTCTTCAAGAATGTCTTCCAGGGTCACGATACCGAGCACTTCGCCATACTCATCGACCACCATGCCCAGGCGCCGCTGCTGTTTATGGAAATTCAGCAATTGCAGCTGCAGCGGGGTGCTTTCCGGCACGAAGTACGGCTCATGGCTGGCCGCCAGCAAGTCTTCCAGTGTCAGGCTGCCATCAGGCAGCAAGTGGCGGATCTGCCGGGTGTTGAGCACCGCTTCGACCTGGTTGATGTCGCTGTGGAACACCGGCAGGCGGGTGCGTTTGTTGTTGCGCAGTTGTTCGATGATGTCCGGGAGCGAGTCGTCGAGGTTGATCCCGTCGACGTCACTGCGTGGCACCAGAATGTCGTTGACCGTGATGTTGTCCAGCGCGTGGATGCCCGACAATGGGTGCGGGCGACAGATCGGCTGTTCGTGATCGTCGCGCCGATCACTCGGCGACTCATCTTCACTCTGCTGCACCACTTTGGCTTTGCGGGCGAACGGTCGCATCAGCAACTGGCTGATGCCATTGAGCAGCCAAGCGGCCGGATAGATGATTTTCAGCGGTGCGCGGAGCAGGGTGTTGCCCAGGGCCAGGATCGCATCGGGATAGCGGACGGCGAGGGTGCGCGGCAGGTAGTCGGCGAACACCAGCAAAATGGCGCCAGCGCCGATGCAAGCGGCCCATGGACCATTTTCGGCCCAGATGAATATCGCCAGCAGGGTGCTGATGACCACCACCAGAGCGCGGCACAGGGTGTTGCAGAGGATCAGGCTGGTGAGCGGGAAACTCAGCTTCGCCACCGGTTTGTCGCTTGAGCGCGAGGCGTTGCGCTGGGCCAGCAAGTGTTGTTGTGCCGCTTCGATGGCGGTAAACAGTCCCGACCATAAAATCAGCAGGGCCATTACTGCGAGCATCGGCCCGATGGGCAAGTCGTCCATTAATGCGGCCCGTCAGATATGCAGGATGTATTCACGGACCAGCTTGCTGCCGAAGTACGCCAGCATCAGCAGGCAGAAACCGGCGAGGGTCCAGCGAATGGCCTTGTGTCCGCGCCAGCCAAGGCGGTTGCGGCCCCAGAGCAGCACGCTGAAGACGATCCAGGCCAGGCACGCCAGCAAGGTCTTGTGCACCAGGTGCTGGGCGAACAGGTTGTCGACGAACAGCCAGCCAGAGATCAGCGACAACGACAACAGGGTCCAGCCAGCCCAGAGGAAGCCGAACAGCAGGCTTTCCATGGTCTGCAGTGGCGGGAAATTCTTGATCAGCCCGGAGGGGTGCTTGTGCTTGAGCTGATGGTCTTGAACCAACAGCAACAAGGCCTGGAACACCGCAATGGTGAACATGCCGTAGGCGAGGATCGACAGCAGGATGTGCGCGAGGATGCCTGGCTCCTCGTCGATGATCTGCACCGTACCGGCGGGGGGGGACTGCGCG
>DQGF01000425.1:8706-12978 GCA_003525045.1 Pseudomonas sp.
CGTACCGGCGGGGGCGAACTGCGCGAGCAGCACGGTCGCCAGGCCCAGCGGGAACAGCAATATCAGCAGGTTTTCCACCGGAATCCGCGCGCAGGCCAGCAGCGTCAAGGCAATGACTGCCGCAGCGATCAGGCTGGCGGCACTGAAAAAATCCAGGCCCAGGCCGGTTGGCGTCAACAGATGGGTAAACAGGCTGGCACTATGAGCCAGCACAGCCAGCACGCCGAGCGTGACCAGCAGGCGTTTGTTCGCCTTGGCGCCAGTGGCCAGACGAGTGCCCTGATAGAGGGTCGCAGCGGCATATAAGCAGGCGGCGGCGAGGGTAGTAAGCAAGCTGGGTGACAAGGGGAGCATAAATCCTGTTAGGCAAGCCCGAAAGGCGCTGAGTTTGGCATAGAACCCCTGCAGCACGAAAGTGCGAGGTGTCCGCCAGACGCAGTCTTCGCTATAATCCGCGACCTGCCCACGCCGCAGGCTCGCCGAGCACATGTTTATTCCGGTCTGGGCCGCCATTATCCCGGTCTACACAGGGCCTGAAAGGATCGCGCAATGTTTGAAAACTTAACCGACCGTCTCTCGCAGACGCTGCGCCATGTCACCGGCAAGGCCAAGCTGACCGAAGACAACATCAAAGACACCCTGCGTGAAGTGCGCATGGCGTTGCTCGAAGCCGACGTCGCCTTGCCGGTGGTCAAAGACTTCGTCAACTCGGTCAAGGAACGCGCCGTCGGCACCGAGGTGTCGCGCAGCCTGACGCCGGGCCAGGCCTTCGTGAAAATCGTCCAGGCCGAACTCGAAAGCCTGATGGGCGCGGCCAACGAAGACTTGAACCTGAGCGCCGTTCCGCCTGCCGTCGTGCTGATGGCCGGTTTGCAGGGGGCGGGTAAAACCACCACCGCCGGCAAACTCGCGCGCTTCCTCAAAGAGCGCAAGAAGAAGTCGGTCATGGTCGTTTCGGCGGACGTTTACCGTCCGGCGGCGATCAAACAGCTGGAAATGCTCGCGGGTGAAGTCGGCGTTACCTTCTTCCCGTCCGACCTGAGCCAGAAGCCGGTCGACATCGCGCAAGCGGCTATTAAAGAAGCAAAACTGAAATTCATCGACGTGGTCATCGTCGATACCGCCGGTCGCCTGCACATCGATGAAGAGATGATGGGCGAGATCAAGGCGTTGCACGCCGCGATCAACCCGGTTGAAACGCTGTTCGTGGTCGACGCCATGACCGGCCAGGATGCCGCCAACACAGCCAAGGCCTTTGGCGACGCACTGCCGCTGACCGGTGTGATCCTGACCAAGGTCGACGGCGATGCCCGTGGCGGTGCCGCGCTGTCGGTGCGTGCCATCACCGGCAAACCGATCAAGTTCATCGGTATGGGCGAAAAGAGCGAAGCGCTCGAACCGTTCCACCCTGAGCGTATTGCTTCGCGCATCCTCGGCATGGGCGACGTGCTCAGCCTGATCGAGCAGGCCGAGGCGACCCTCGACAAGGACAAGGCCGACAAGCTGGCCAAGAAGCTGAAGAAGGGCAAGGGCTTCGACCTCGAGGACTTCCGCGATCAGCTGCAACAAATGAAGAACATGGGCGGCCTCGGCGGCCTCATGGACAAACTGCCGAACATTGGCGGTGTGAACCTGGCGCAAATGGGCAACGCCCAGGGTGCGGCAGAGAAGCAATTCAAGCAGATGGAAGCCATCATCAATTCCATGACCCCGGCCGAGCGCCGCGACCCTGAGCTGATCAGCGGTTCGCGCAAACGTCGGATCGCCATGGGTTCCGGCACCCAGGTGCAGGACATCGGTCGCTTGATCAAGCAGCACAAGCAGATGCAGAAGATGATGAAGAAATTCTCCGCGAAAGGCGGAATGGCCAAAATGATGCGCGGCATGGGCGGTATGTTGCCCGGCGGCGGCATGCCCAAGATGTAAAGATTTCGCGCCGACAGTCATGTCGGCGCAACCCCACACGGAAGTGGGATCTCCAGCAAACCCGCACTTGGCGGGAGCTGACTGGCCGTTTTCAACGACGGCTCTATAGCAAATCTTGATGGCGACCGATAGGCCGCCGGAAAAAGACATTTGCAAAAGTCCGGATATTCCTTAGAATATGCGGCCTTTCGGGCACCTATGCCCGCTGTGCCTTTAGATTTGCAGCACCGACTACAGGAACGATGTTCACATGCTAACAATCCGTCTTGCCCTTGGCGGCTCCAAAAAGCGCCCGTTTTACCACTTGACCGTAACCGACAGCCGCAACCCGCGCGACGGTTCGCACAAGGAACAGGTTGGTTTCTTCAACCCTGTTGCTCGTGGTCAAGAAGTCCGTCTGTCCGTGAACCAAGAGCGCGTAGCCTACTGGCTGAGCGTTGGTGCACAACCTTCTGAGCGTGTTGCTCAGTTGTTGAAGGACGCTGCTAAGGCTGCGGCCTGAGCAATATGAACGCGACGCCAGCTGTTGCTGATGATTTGATCGTTATCGGCAAAATCTATTCGATTCACGGTGTTCGCGGCGAAGTGAAGGTCTTTTCCTTTACTGATCCAATTGGAAACCTGTTGGACTACAAAACCTGGACGCTCAAGCGCGAAGGCGTTGTACGGCAGGTAGAGCTGGTCAGTGGCCGTGTACATAACGGCAAGTTTCTGGTCACAAAGCTCAAGGGTCTCGATGATCGTGAAGAAGCTCGTCTTCTGGCCGGTTATGAGATCTGCGTGCCGCGTAACCTGTTTCCAGATCTGACCGACGGCGAGTACTACTGGTACCAGCTGGAAGGTCTCAAGGTCATCGACCAACTCGGGCAACTGCTCGGGAAAATCGATCACCTGCTAGAGACTGGCTCGAACGATGTCATGGTGGTCAAGCCTTGCGCTGGCAGCCTGGACGATCGCGAACGCCTGTTGCCCTATACGGAGCAATGCGTGTTGGTTGTCGACCTTGCCGCAGGCGAGATGAAGGTGGAATGGGATGCGGACTTCTAAGCGTGGCTAACTTGCGCGTAGAAGTGATCAGTTTGTTTCCCGAGATGTTCTCCGCCATCAGCGAGTACGGTATCACCAGTCGGGCGGTGAAACAGGGGCTGTTGCAGCTCACCTGTTGGAATCCGCGAGACTACACGACGGATCGACATCACACTGTAGACGATCGCCCGTTTGGCGGTGGTCCGGGCATGGTGATGAAGATCAAGCCCCTGGAAGATGCTCTGGTTCAGGCCAAGGCAGCAGCCGGGGAGGCGGCGAAGGTTATTTACCTGTCCCCCCAAGGCCGTCAACTGACTCAGTCGGCGGTACGCGAGTTGGCGAATCTGGATGCATTGATCCTGATTGCCGGCCGCTATGAAGGCATTGACGAGCGTTTTATTGAAGCTCATGTCGATGAAGAGTGGTCGATTGGCGACTATGTACTGTCTGGCGGCGAGCTGCCGGCGATGGTCCTGATCGATGCGGTTACACGACTGCTGCCTGGAGCTTTAGGGCATGCGGACTCCGCCGAGGAAGATTCCTTTACGGATGGTTTGCTGGATTGCCCGCACTACACCCGACCGGAGGTGTATGCGGATCAGCGTGTTCCCGACGTATTGCTAAGTGGCAATCACGCGCATATCCGGCGTTGGCGTTTACAGCAGTCCCTTGGTAGGACCTTTGAACGACGCGCCGATCTTCTGGAAAGCCGCTCGCTTTCTGGAGAAGAGAAGAAGCTGCTCGAGGAATACATCCGCGAGCGGGACGATAGTTAACAACGTATCGATGGTAGATCCGACGATTTACCTTAGGAGCACAGCATGACTAACAAAATCATCCTTGCACTCGAAGCAGAGCAGATGACCAAAGAGATCCCTACCTTTGCCCCGGGCGACACCATTGTCGTTCAGGTGAAAGTGAAGGAAGGCGACCGTTCGCGTCTGCAAGCGTTCGAAGGTGTTGTTATCGCCAAGCGTAACCGCGGCGTAAACAGTGCTTTCACCGTTCGTAAAATCTCCAACGGTGTTGGCGTAGAGCGTACTTTCCAGACCTACAGCCCGCAAATCGACAGCATGGCCGTTAAACGTCGCGGTGACGTACGTAAAGCCAAGCTGTACTACCTGCGTGACCTGTCCGGTAAAGCAGCTCGCATCAAGGAAAAACTGGCTTAAGTCCAGCTTCCGATGCAGAAAAAAGCAGCCTGCGGGCTGCTTTTTTGTTGCCTGCGATTTACCTGTGCTGCCGGGGTATGCGTGCCTGATCCGGGACCGAGTTGTGGCGTTCGCGGGCAAGCCTCGCTCCTACAGATACGTGTCGATC
>DQGF01000347.1 GCA_003525045.1 Pseudomonas sp.
ATCGTCGCACCGCCGCTCCCACATTCGATCGCGCGCCTATCTGACGGCTCGGTCTAATGTGGGAGCGGGCTTGCTCGCGAAGAACGATAACGCGGTACTACTGGCTGTACGCCGCCAGCCTTTGCTATGATGCGCCCGCTCTTTTGCGGGTAATCCTGACTAAAGTACTAGGTCTTATAGTTGACTTAAATACTCGGGAATTGCATACTCGCCTCATTCCGAACTCCGTGGTAATTGTCCATGCGACTGACTACAAAAGGCCGATACGCCGTGACCGCCATGCTTGACCTGGCGTTGCACGCGCAGCACGGGCCGGTGTCCCTGGCCGATATCTCCGAGCGCCAAGGCATCTCCCTGTCCTACCTCGAACAGCTCTTCGCCAAATTGCGCCGCAGCAATCTGGTGTCCAGCGTCCGCGGTCCAGGCGGTGGCTACCAGCTGTCGCGCGACATGCAGGGCATCCAGGTCGCCCAGGTGATCGATGCGGTGAACGAATCGGTCGATGCCACCAAGTGCCAGGGCCAGGGCGATTGCCATCACGGCGACACCTGCCTGACCCACCACTTGTGGTGCGATCTGAGCCTGCAGATTCACGAGTTTCTGAGCGGTATCAGCTTGGCTGACCTTGTCACTCGCCGTGAGGTACAAGAAGTAGCCCAGCGTCAGGACCAGCGCCGTTGCAACAGCAAGGCGCCACGCCTGGACAAGATTGAAGCGTCCGCCGTCGAATGACAGCCATAGAGCTAGCGGCACGCCAGCCAGCCTGATTTAGGAGATAGTCCATGAAATTGCCGATTTACCTTGATTACTCTGCGACCACCCCGGTTGATCCGCGTGTCGCGCAGAAGATGAGTGAATGCCTGCTGGTCGACGGAAACTTCGGTAACCCGGCGTCCCGTTCCCACGTGTTCGGCTGGAAAGCTGAAGAGTCCGTCGAAAACGCTCGTCGCCAGGTCGCTGACCTGGTCAACGCCGACCCGCGTGAAATCGTCTGGACCTCCGGCGCCACCGAATCCGACAACCTGGCAATCAAGGGTGCGGCGCATTTCTATGCCACCAAAGGCAAGCACCTGATCACTACCAAGATTGAGCACAAGGCTGTCCTCGACACCATGCGCCAACTGGAGCGTGAAGGTTTCGAAGTGACCTACATCGAGCCTCGCACCGATGGCCTGGTCACGCCTGAGATGGTCGAAGCCGCCCTGCGCGACGACACCATCCTGGTCTCGATCATGCACGTGAACAACGAAATCGGCACCGTCAACGACATCGCTGCCATCGGCGAACTGACCCGTTCCAAGGGCATCCTGTTCCACGTCGACGCTGCCCAGTCCACGGGCAAGGTCGAGATTGACCTGTCGAAGCTGAAAGTCGACATGATGTCGTTCTCTGCCCACAAGACCTACGGTCCTAAAGGCATCGGCGCACTGTACGTGAGCCGCAAGCCGCGTGTTCGCATCGAAGCGACCATGCATGGCGGCGGTCACGAGCGTGGCATGCGTTCCGGCACCCTGGCGACCCACCAGATCGTCGGCATGGGCGAAGCCTTCCGTGTGGCCAAGGAAGACATGGCTGCCGAGAACGTGCGGATCAAAGCCCTGAGCGACCGCTTCTTCAAACAGGTCGAAGGCCTGGAAGAGCTGTACATCAACGGCAGCATGACCTCCCGCGTACCGCACAACCTGAACCTGAGCTTCAACTACGTTGAAGGCGAGTCGCTGATCATGGCGCTCAAGGATCTGGCGGTATCGTCCGGTTCGGCCTGCACCTCGGCCTCGCTCGAGCCTTCGTACGTCCTGCGCGCCCTGGGCCGCAACGACGAACTGGCACACAGCTCGATTCGCTTCACCTTCGGTCGTTTCACCACCGAAGAAGAAATCGACTACGCCGCGCAGAAAGTCTGCGAGGCCGTTACCAAGCTGCGCACTTTGTCGCCGCTGTGGGACATGTACAAAGACGGTGTCGACATTTCGAAAATCGAGTGGGCGGCACACTGATTTCAAGTTGCCGCAAAACAGCCCTGCAAACCCTCGGGTGCAGGGCTTCAAGAGCGACTCTCTGATGAGTGAGGATTAAGAATCATGGCTTACAGCGAAAAGGTCATCGACCACTACGAGAACCCGCGCAACGTCGGCAAGATGGACGCGGAAGACCCTGACGTCGGCACCGGCATGGTCGGCGCTCCGGCGTGCGGCGACGTGATGCGCCTGCAGATCAAGGTTAACGAAGCTGGCATCATCGAAGACGCCAAGTTCAAGACCTATGGTTGCGGTTCGGCTATCGCCTCCAGCTCCCTGGCGACCGAGTGGATGAAAGGCAAGACTCTGGATGAAGCAGAGACCATCAAGAACACTCAATTGGCCGAAGAACTGGCCCTGCCGCCAGTGAAAATTCACTGCTCCGTACTTGCTGAAGACGCCATCAAGGCGGCCGTTCGCGACTACAAGCAGAAGAAAGGCTTGATCTGACTTTCAAGATTTGGCGACGAACAAGGAGTCACCGATGGCTATCAGCATGACAGAAGCGGCTGCTCAACACGTGCGACGCTCCCTCAACGGGCGCGGCAAAGGTGAAGGGATTCGTCTGGGTGTTCGCACCACGGGCTGTTCCGGCCTTGCCTACGTGCTGGAGTTTGTCGACGAGGTGGTTGCAGAGGATCAGGTGTTCGAAAGTCACGGCGAGAAAGTGATTATCGACCCGAAAAGCCTGGCCTACCTGGACGGCACCGAGCTCGATTTCGTCAAGGAAGGGTTGAACGAAGGCTTCAAGTTCAACAACCCCAACGTGCGCGGTGAATGTGGCTGCGGCGAAAGCTTCAATATCTGAGGCTTCTTGTGGGTACTCCTTGTCATTTCGCTTTATTTGAGCTGCAACCGAGCTTCGATCTGGATCTCGACCAGCTGGCTACGCGCTACCGTGAGTTGGCGCGCAGCGTTCATCCGGACCGCTTTGCCGACGCTTCCGAGCGAGAGCAACGGTTGGCGCTAGAGCAATCCGCGAGCCTCAACGAGGCCTACCAGACGCTCAAAAATCCTCCCAAGCGCGCGCGATACCTGCTCGCTCTGGGTGGTCACGAGCTGCCGCTGGAGGTCACGGTGCATGATCCGGAATTTCTTCTGCAGCAGATGGAGCTGCGTGAAGAGCTCGAAGACCTGCAAGACAGCGCCGACATGGCTGGTATTGCCGTGTTCAAGCGCCGCCTGAAGACTGCTCAGGATGAACTGAACCAAAGCTTCGCAGCCTGTTGGAATAATGCATCGCAACGTGAACAGGCCGAACGCCTGATGCGGCGCATGCAGTTCCTCGACAAGCTCACCTACGAAGTGCGCCAGTTAGAAGAGCGCCTCGACGATTAACCCAGTGCCGCTCCGGTCGCACGCCTGATATACAGATAAGTCCTGATAACGATGGCCCTACTGCAGATCGCCGAACCCGGCCAAAGTCCTCAACCGCACCAGCGTCGTCTGGCTGTGGGGATCGACTTGGGCACTACCAATTCGCTGGTCGCTGCGTTGCGCAGTGGTCTTTCCGAACCTCTGGCTGACGCTGACGGGCAGGTTATCCTGCCGTCTGCAGTGCGCTACCACGCCGATCGTGTCGAGGTCGGCGAGTCGGCCAAACTGGCTGCCGCCACCGATCCTTTGAACACCGTGCTGTCGGTCAAGCGCTTGATGGGTCGTGGTCTGTCCGACGTCAAGCAATTGGGCGATCAACTGCCGTACCGCTTCGTCGACGGCGAGTCGCACATGCCGTTCATCGACACCATTCAGGGCCCGAAAAGCCCGGTCGAAGTCTCTGCCGATATCCTCAAGGTGCTGCGTCAGCGCGCCGAGGCGACATTGGGCGGCGAGCTGGTCGGTGCGGTAATCACCGTTCCGGCCTATTTCGATGACGCTCAGCGTCAAGCCACCAAGGATGCGGCCAAGCTGGCCGGTCTGAACGTGCTGCGGTTGCTCAATGAGCCGACTGCTGCCGCTGTGGCTTACGGTCTGGACCAGAATGCCGAAGGCCTGGTTGCTATTTATGACCTGGGCGGCGGCACCTTTGATATTTCGATTCTGCGCCTGACCGGCGGTGTGTTTGAGGTTTTGGCTACCGGCGGCGACAGTGCCCTGGGCGGCGATGACTTCGACCACGCAATCGCTGGCTGGATCATCGAGAGCGCCGGTTTGTCGGCTGACCTCGACCCAGGTGCGCAGCGCCATCTGCTGCAAACCGCTTGCGCAGCCAAAGAAGCCCTGACTAATGTCTCGTCCGTTGAAGTCGCTTACGGCGACTGGAAAGCTGAGCTGACTCGCGAAGCCTTCGATGCGCTGATCGAGCCAATGGTTGCTCGTAGCCTGAAAGCCTGCCGTCGCGCGGTGCGTGATTCCGGCATCGAGCTGGAAGAGGTGCACGCTGTGGTCATGGTCGGCGGCTCGACTCGTGTGCCTCGCGTTCGCGAGGCAGTCGCTGAAGCCTTCGGTCGTCAGCCGCTGACCGAAATCGATCCGGATCAAGTGGTGGCCATTGGTGCTGCGATCCAGGCCGATACATTGGCTGGCAACAAACGCGATGGCGGCGAATTGCTCTTGCTCGACGTCATTCCGTTGTCTCTGGGGCTGGAAACCATGGGCGGCCTGATGGAGAAGGTGATTCCACGCAACACCACCATCCCCGTCGCCCGTGCTCAGGACTTCACGACTTACAAAGATGGCCAGTCGGCCATGGCGATCCATGTGTTGCAGGGCGAGCGCGAACTGATCAGCGACTGCCGCTCCCTGGCACGCTTCGAATTGCGCGGTATTCCAGCGATGGTGGCCGGTGCGGCGAAGATTCGCGTGACCTTCCAGGTTGATGCCGACGGTTTGCTCAGCGTCGCGGCGCGCGAACTGGGTTCGGGCGTTGAGGCCAGCATCCAGGTCAAGCCGTCCTACGGTCTGACGGATGGCGAAATTGCCAAGATGCTCAAGGATTCGTTCCAGCACGCCAACGACGACAAGGTCGCTCGTGTGTTGCGTGAACAGCAGGTCGATGCCCAGCGCCTCATCGAAGCGGTGCAGGGCGCCCTTGATGTCGATGGCGAGCGCTTGCTCGACGCCGAAGAGCGCATGGTCATCGAATTGCAGATGCAGGAACTGACCGAACTGATGAAAGGTACTGATGGTTACGCCATCGAGCAGCAGACCAAGCGTCTGTCGCAAGTGACCGATGCCTTTGCCGCCCGCCGCCTGGACTCGACGGTGAAAGCCGCGCTGGCGGGGCGCAACCTGAATGAAATCGAGGATAACTGATGCCGCAGGTCATTTTTCTGCCACACGATAAGTTTTGCCCGGACGGCATGGTTGTTGAAGCCGAGACCGGAACCTCTATCCTCGAATTGGCCCATGAGCACCATATCGAGATGGAAAGCGCCTGTGGCGGCGTCTGCGCCTGCACGACCTGCCATTGCATCATCCGCGAAGGTTTTGACTCGTTGGAAGAGGCTGATGAGCTGGAAGAAGACTTTCTTGACCGGGCCTGGGGTCTGGAGGCGCAATCGCGTCTAGGCTGTCAGGCCATCGTCGGCACGGAAGACCTGACCGTCGAAATTCCGAAATATTCGCTCAACCATGCAGCCGAAGCGCCGCACTGATTCAAGGAACCGACATGAGTCTGAAATGGGTTGATGTGCTGGAAATCGCGATCCAGCTGGCTGAATCCAAGCCGGATACGGACCCGCGCTACGTGAACTTCGTCGATCTGCACAAATGGGTGCTGGCATTGCCGGAGTTCAGCGATGATCCGACCCGCGGTGGCGAGAAGGTGCTTGAAGCCATTCAGGCCGCCTGGATCGAAGAAGCAGATTGAGTCTGCACCGTACGCAGTTAGGCAATACCCAAGAACCCGCGTATAATTCGCGGGTTTAATTTTTCACAAATTACCGTTTCTGGAGTTACACCATGGCTGTTCAACGTACTTTCTCCATCATCAAGCCTGACGCTGTTGCAAAAAACGTTATCGGCGAGATCACCACTCGTTTCGAAAAAGCTGGCCTGCGCGTTGTAGCTTCGAAACTGAAGCAACTGTCCAAAGCCGAAGCTGAAGGCTTCTACGCTGAGCACAGCGCTCGTGGTTTCTTCGGCGACCTGGTTGCTTTCATGATCTCCGGTCCGGTTGTCGTTCAGGTTCTGGAAGGCGAAAACGCTATCGCTCTGAACCGTGAGCTGATGGGCGCTACCAACCCTAAAGAAGCTGCTGCCGGCACCATCCGCGCTGATTTCGCTGATTCCATCGACGCCAACGCTGTACACGGTTCGGACTCCGAAGCCGCTGCTGCTCGCGAAATCTCGTACTTCTTCGCAGCTACTGAAGTAACCACTCGCTAAGCATTGGCTTAAGAGTGAAGGTGAATCCATGACTACATCGACTGTAAAAACCAACCTGCTGGGTCTGACTCAGCTGGAAATGGAAAAATTCTTCGACTCGATCGGGGAGAAGCGTTTCCGTGCCGGTCAGGTAATGAAATGGATTCACCACCTTGGCGTCGATGATTTCGACGCCATGACGAACGTCAGCAAAGCCTTGCGCGACAAGCTCAAGACTATTGCCGAAGTTCGCGGTCCGGAAGTCGTCAGCGAGGACATTTCCACCGACGGCACCCGTAAATGGGTGGTGCGCGTGGCGTCCGGCAGCTGCGTCGAGACCGTGTACATTCCCCAGGGCAAACGCGGCACATTGTGCGTTTCGTCCCAGGCAGGCTGTGCCCTGGATTGCAGTTTCTGCTCCACCGGCAAGCAAGGTTTCAACAGCAACCTCACCGCCGCCGAAGTCATCGGCCAGGTGTGGATTGCAAATAAATCGTTCGGCAGCATCCCGGCGACTGCCGACCGTGCCATCACCAACGTGGTGATGATGGGCATGGGCGAGCCGCTGCTGAACTTCGACAACGTCGTGGCCGCCATGCATCTGATGATGGATGACCTGGGCTACGGGATCTCCAAGCGCCGCGTGACCCTGTCCACTTCGGGCGTGGTGCCGATGATCGATGAGCTGTCCAAGCACATCGACGTCTCCCTGGCGTTGTCCCTGCACGCACCGAACGACGCATTGCGTAACCAATTGGTTCCGATCAACAAGAAGTATCCGCTTAAGATGCTGCTCGAGTCGTGCCAGCGCTACATGTCGTCCCTGGGCGAGAAGCGTGTGCTGACCATTGAGTACACCTTGCTCAAGGACATCAACGACAAGGTCGAACACGCGGTCGAAATGATCGAGTTGCTCAAGAACATCCCGTGCAAGATCAACCTGATTCCGTTCAACCCGTTCCCGCATTCCGGTTATGAGCGCCCGAGCAACAACGCGATTCGTCGTTTCCAGGATCAGCTTCACCATGCCGGCTTCAATGTCACCGTACGCACCACCCGCGGTGAAGACATCGATGCCGCGTGTGGCCAATTGGTAGGGCAGGTGCTGGATCGCACCCGTCGCAGCGAACGTTATATCGCCGTGCGCGAGTTAAGCGCCGAAAACGATATCGCACAGAACGCTGCGAACAATAATTAAGAGAGGATCTCTATGTCCCTGCGCTTCGCGCTGCTTGTGCTGTTGGCCAGTCTTTGTACTGGTTGTGTCCTGTCGGGCGATTTCAACCCGATGAAGACCAGCAAAGGCCGTGAT
Source organism: Pseudomonas sp. (assembly GCA_003525045.1). Taxonomy (GTDB): domain Bacteria; phylum Pseudomonadota; class Gammaproteobacteria; order Pseudomonadales; family Pseudomonadaceae; genus Aquipseudomonas. The sequence continues at coordinate 7,639 of DQGF01000347.1, forward strand.
GAAGCGCGGGTCGCCTATGTGCAACTGGGGCTCGGCTACCTGCAGCAGGGCATGACCGAACGCGCCAAGGTGCCGTTGAAGAAGGCGTTGGAGCTCGATAGCTCGGATCCTGATGCCAATGCGGCGCTGGGGTTGGTGTTCCAGGCCGAGATGGAGCCGGAGCTGGCCGACCAGCATTTTCGCAAGGCGCTGTCTTCCCGTGCCGACGATGCGCGAATCCTCAACAACTACGGCAGTTTTCTTTTCGAACAGAAACGTTACAAAGAGGCTTACGAGCGCTTCGAACAGGCCGCCGCCGATACTCTGTATCCTGAGCGTTCGCGAGTATTCGAGAACCTGGGCATGACCGCTTCCAAGCTTGGCCAGCGTGACCTGGCCCAGCAGCAACTGGAAAAAGCCCTGCGCTTGAACCGCCAACAGCCGCGTGCCTTGCTGGAAATGGCTGAGTTGTCTTACGAAGACAGGCATTATGTGCCCGCGCGTGACTATTACGATCGTTTTAGCCAGCTCACCGAGCAAAATGCACGTAGTCTATTGCTTGGCGTCCGGCTGGCAAAAGTGTTTGAAGATCGCGACAAGGCTGCCAGTTTTGGCCTGCAACTAAAACGACTCTATCCCGGTACGCCGGAATATCAGCAATACCTGTCGGAGCAATGATGAAAGCGGCGCATCCCGAAGTTGTAGCAGCGAATCGCGTTAATCCCGGTGAGACTTTGCGCCAGGCTCGCGAAAGCAATGGCTGGTCGCTGGCCGAAGTGGCCCTCAAGCTCAACCTCACCGTCAATTCCCTGAGCAATCTGGAAGCCGGCGCTTTCGACAAACTGCCTGGGCATACGTTTGCTCGCGGTTATATCCGCGCGTACGCCAAATTGCTGGGCATGGATCAAACCATGCTGGTCCAGCAGTTCGACCAGTCCACCGGCACCGACTCCCAGGGCAGCAACGTCCACAGCCTGGGTCGTATCGAAGAGCCGGTTCGGGTTTCCCACACCATTTTGCGGATTGTCAGCCTGCTGTTGCTGATCGCGGTGATTGGTGGCGGTTTTATCTGGTGGCAGGATCAGACTTCGTCGCGCACCAAGGACCCGATCAGTCTGAGCCCGGAACACGTTGAAGTCGAAGGCGCCGATGGCACGACCCAGATCCATCCGCTGGACGAGCCGGAAGACCAGGCCGTCGCGCAAGGCCAGGCCGAAGGCGCCACCGCGCTTGCCTTGCCGCTGGCCGAGACTTCGGCTGATGGATCGACCGAAGCTGAAACAACCGTGCCCGCGACACCAGCACCTGCTGCACCGGTGCGCAGCACCGCGCCGGTTGTCAGCACGCCGGCAACGCCAGCGCCGGCTGTTCCCGCTGTACCGGCACCTGTGGTGACCGCTCCGGTGGCGCCGACCGTTCCAGCTCCAGCTCCAGCCGCAGCGGCCCCGGTCGCCGGTCAGGGCCAGGTTCAATTGCAATTCATTGCCGATTGCTGGGCGCAAGTCACCGACGGTACCGGCAAGGTGCTGTTGAGTGGTCTCAAGCGTAAAGGCGAAAAAGTTTCAGTCAGCGGCAAGCCGCCATTTACCGTGCGCCTGGGCTTTGCCCGTGGCGCGCAGGTCAGTTACAACGGGAAGGTGGTTGATGTCGCTCCGTTCACCAGTGGCGAGACTGCTCGCCTGAAGTTAGGTCAATAAGTCATGCACGGCGAATCTCCAATCAAACGTCGCGAATCCCGCAAGATCTGGGTCGGTAACGTGCCTGTGGGCGGCGATGCGCCTATCGCGGTGCAGAGCATGACCAACAGCGACACCAATGATGTGGCCGCCACCGTGGCCCAGATCAATCGCCTGGAAGCCGCGGGCGTCGATATCGTGCGGATTTCCGTGCCCGATATGGACGCCGCCGAAGCGTTCGGCAAGATCAAGCAACTGGTCAAGGTGCCCTTGGTTGCCGATATCCACTTCGACTACAAGATCGCGCTGCGCGTAGCCGAACTGGGCGTTGACTGCCTGCGCATCAACCCGGGCAACATCGGTCGCGAAGACCGTGTGCGCGCAGTGGTCGATGCCGCCCGTGATCGCGGGATTCCGATCCGTATCGGCGTCAACGCCGGTTCCCTGGAAAAAGACCTGCAAAAGAAATACGGCGAGCCGACCCCGGCCGCGCTGGTCGAGTCCGCCTTGCGTCACGTCGAGCACTTGGAGCGCCTGAACTTCCAGGACTTCAAGGTCAGCGTGAAAGCCTCCGACGTGTTCATGGCCGTTGCCGCCTACCGCTTGCTGGCCAAGGAAATCGTCCAGCCGTTGCACTTAGGCATCACCGAAGCCGGTGGTTTGCGTTCAGGCACGGTGAAATCCGCTGTGGGCCTCGGTATGCTGCTTGCCGAAGGGATTGGCGATACTATTCGCATCTCGTTGGCGGCCGACCCGGTCGAGGAAGTGAAAGTCGGCTATGACATTCTCAAATCCCTGCACCTGCGTTCCCGTGGTATCAACTTCATCGCCTGCCCAAGCTGCTCGCGGCAGAACTTCGATGTGGTCAAAACCATGAACGAACTGGAAGGGCGCCTCGAAGACCTGCTGGTGCCGCTGGATGTCGCGGTCATCGGTTGCGTGGTCAACGGGCCGGGTGAAGCCAAGGAAGCCCATATCGGCTTGACCGGCGGCACACCCAACCTGATTTACATCGACGGCAAGCCGTCGCAGAAACTGACGAATGACAATCTGGTGGATGAGCTTGAACGCTTGATCCGCCAGAAAGCGGCCGAAAAGGTCGAAGCCGACGCTGCCGTTATCGCGCGTGGCTGATCGAACGAATTTAAGGATTTATAGTGAGCAAGTCTCTGCAAGCCATACGTGGCATGAACGACATCCTGCCCGAGCAGACTCCCCTGTGGCGTCATTTCGAGGGCACCGTCTCGCGTCTGCTGGATAACTACGGTTACAAGCAGATCCGCATGCCGATCGTCGAGTTCACCGAGCTGTTCAAGCGCTCCATCGGTGAAGTGACCGACATCGTCGAAAAAGAGATGTACACCTTCGACGACCGCAACGGCGATTCGCTGACCCTGCGCCCTGAAGGCACAGCGGCCTGCGTGCGTGCGGTGCTCGAACATGGCATCACCGGTGGTGGCCAGGTGCAGAAGCTCTGGTACATCGGCCCGATGTTCCGCCACGAACGTCCGCAGAAAGGCCGCTATCGCCAGTTCCATCAGATCGGTTGCGAAGTGTTCAACCTCGACGGTCCGGACATCGACGCCGAGCTGATCGTGCTGACCTGGCGCCTGTGGGGCGAGCTGGGCATTCGTGATGCGGTCAAGCTCGAGCTCAACAGCCTGGGCACCGCCGAGTCCCGCGGCCGTTATCGTGAAGCGCTGGTCGAGTTCCTCTCTGCACGCCTGGACATGCTGGATGAAGACAGCCAGCGCCGTCTGAAAACCAACCCGCTGCGGGTTTTGGACACCAAGAACGCCGACACTCAAGCGGTCCTGGTCGACGCGCCGAAAATGGCCGACTACCTGGATGAAGAATCCCGCGTGCACTTCGAGGGCCTCAAGGCTCGCCTGGACGCCGCCGGCATTCCTTACGTGATCAACCCGAAGCTGGTCCGCGGGCTGGATTACTACAGCAAGACCGTTTTCGAATGGATCACCGACAAGCTGGGCGCCCAGGGCACCGTGTGTGCCGGTGGTCGTTACGACGGTCTGGTCGAGCAGATGGGCGGCAAGCCGACCCCGGGCGTTGGTTTCGCCATGGGTATCGAGCGTCTGGTGCTGTTGCTTGAAACCCTGGAGCAGATCCCGGAAGAAATCTCCCGCCAGGTCGACGTCTACCTCTGCGCCTTCGGTGAAGCCGCCGAGCTGGCCGGTCTGGCCCTCAGCGAGCGTGTTCGGGACCAATTGCCCAACCTGCGCCTGCAAGTAAACGCCGGCGCCGGCAGCTTCAAAAGCCAGTTCAAGAAAGCCGACAAGAGCGGTGCGTTGTACGCGCTGATCCTCGGTGACGACGAAATGGCCCGGCAAGTGGTAGGTTTCAAACCCCTGCGTGGCCAGGGCGAACAACAAAGCATTGCCTGGGATGCGCTTGCTGCACACCTGGCCACCTGCGTCGTGCAGGGTTGAAGCTGTCAAACAGCCGATTTAGCGATTAAGGAGTATTGGGGTGTCGAGTACCGAAGACGAACAGCTGGCGGATTTGAAGGACTGGTGGACACGCAACGGTAAGCCCCTGGTTACTGGCGGCCTGTTGGCGCTGGTCATCGTGTTCGGCTGGCAGGCCTGGCAGAAGTATCAGAGCAATCAGTCGCAAGGCGCCTCGATTCTCTATCAGCAATTGCTGGAAACCACGCTGACACCTGACGGCAAGCCTGATGCCGCCCGTGTTTCGGATCTGGCCGGTAAGCTCAACGCCGAGTTCGGCGGCACCGCCTACGCGCAGTACGGCAGCCTGTTCGTGGCGAAAGTCGCGGTCGACAGCGGCAAGCTGGACGACGCGGCCACCGAGCTGAAAGCCATCGTCGCCAAACCGGCCAACCCGGCACTGGGCGAAATCGCCCGTCAGCGCCTGGCGCAGGTGCTGGCCGCGCAGGACAAGCCCGATGAAGCCCTGAAGCTGCTCGAAGGCGATGCCGATACCGCTTTCCTGGCCACTCGCGAGGAACTCAAGGGCGACCTGCTGGTGCAGTTGGGTCGTACCGACGAAGCGAACACGGCGTATCAAAAAGCCAAGGCGGCACTGTCGGATGAAGCGGCAGTCGGCGGCCTACAAATCAAGCTGGACGACCTGGCTAAAGGGGATGCGTGACGTGATCCGTTGGAAACATGCAGCATTGCTGGCTCTGGCCGTACTGGCCGCGGGTTGCAGCAGCAACAGCAAGAAAGAACTGCCACCGGCCGAGTTGACCGACTTCAAGGAAGAAGTGGTCCTGCAAAAGCAGTGGAGTCGTTCGATCGGTGACGGTCAGGGCGAAACGTACAACATGCTGGTTCCAGCGATCGATGGCGATACCATCTATGCTGCCGACGTCACCGGTGAGGTGATGGCGCTGGATCGCAGCAACGGCGACGTCAAATGGAAGAAAGACCTTGATCTGCCTGTTTCCGGCGCCGTTGGCGTGGCTTACGGGCTGCTCACGATTGGCACGTTAAAGGGTGAAATCGTCGCCCTGGACGCCAGCAGTGGCGAAGAAAAATGGCGCGCCCGCGTGTCCAGCGAAGTACTCGCGCCGCCGGCCAACAACGGTGACGTGGTGGTGGTCCAGACTCAGGACGACCGTCTGATCGGTCTGGATGCTGCTACTGGCACCCAGCGCTGGTTGTATGACAGCACGCCAGCGGTCCTGACCTTGCGCGGCACCAGTGCACCGATCGTCACCAACCGCCTCGCGGTGGCTGGCCTGTCGACGGGTAAAGTGGTCGCTCTCGATATTTCCAACGGCGTGCCGGTATGGGAACAGCGTGTAGCGATTCCACAAGGCCGTTCGGAACTGGAGCGCGTGGTCGATATCGACGGTGGCCTGCTGTTGTCCGGCAGTACGCTGTATGTCGCCAGCTACCAGGGTCGCGTTGCGGCACTGGACCTGGATAGCGGTCGTCAGCTCTGGCAGCGTGATGCTTCCAGCTATGCCGGTGTCGCCCAGGGTTTCGGCAGCGTCTATGTGAGCCTGTCTTCGGGCACTGTTGAAGGCGTCGACGAACGTTCCACCACAGCCTTGTGGAGCAACGATTCGCTGGCTCGCCGTCAATTGTCGGCTCCGGAGGTGTACTCCAGCTATGTGGCAGTCGGTGATATGGAAGGCTACCTGCACTTGCTGAGTCAGGTGGACGGTCGTTTCGTCGGCCGCGAACGCATCGACAGCGACGGCCTGCGTGCCCGTCCGCTGGTGGTAGGTGACACGATTTATGTGTATGGCAACAGCGGCAAACTGGAAGCCCTGACCATTAAGTAAAGGTTTGACTATGCTTGGGTTAAACCCCCAAGCGGCTTCACCGTTTGTAGGACTGTAGGAGCAGCCGGTCGATGCTCGATTGCTCGGGATGGACGTCAACGATTATGTTGGCGACCTGGATAAACGCGATGCCTTGGCGTTTTTCGCGAGCAATCGAGCGTCGACCGGCTGCTCCTACAGAAAAACACACGGTGATTGCCCCGAGCCCCAGCCGCTGCCTCGCAGCGGCTTTTGTATTTTCTGAAATAACGAAGTGGAGAGCCGCATGGTTCCCGTAATCGCCCTGGTGGGCCGACCGAACGTCGGCAAGTCCACCTTGTTCAACCGCCTGACCAGGACTCGCGACGCCATCGTCGGCGACTTGTCCGGTCTGACCCGTGATCGCCAATACGGTGAGGCCAAGTGGCAAGGGCGTTCCTACATTCTGGTCGACACCGGCGGTATCTCCGGTGACGAGCACGGTATGGACGAAAAAATGGCCGAGCAGTCGCTGCTGGCCATTGAAGAAGCGGATGTCGTTCTATTCCTGGTAGATGCCAAGGCCGGTTTCACCGCCGCCGACCAGATGATCGCCGAGCATTTGCGCAAACGTAACAAGCGTTCCTACGTGGTTGCCAACAAGGTCGACAACATCGACCCGGAAATGGCCCGCGCCGAGTTCGCTCCGTTGGGCATGGGCCACGCGATCCCGATCGCCGGTGCTCATGGTCGTGGCATCACCCAGATGCTGGAAATCGCCCTCAGCGATTTCCCGAAAGACGATGACGAGCTGGAAGAAGGCGAGGAAGAGATCGTTGCCGAAGGCGAGGAAGCCAAGCGCATTCCTGGCCCTAGCGAAAAAGACGGGATCAAGATCGCCATCATCGGCCGCCCGAACGTCGGCAAGTCGACCCTGGTCAACCGTATGCTCGGTGAAGACCGGGTAATCGTCTATGACGAGCCCGGCACCACCCGCGACAGTATCTACATCCCGTTCGAGCGTAACGACGAGAAGTACACGCTGATCGACACCGCCGGTGTGCGCAAGCGCGGCAAGATCCATGAAGAAGTCGAAAAATTCTCCGTGGTCAAGACCCTGCAGGCGATCAAAGACGCCAACGTGGTGATCTT
>DQGF01000052.1:0-3802 GCA_003525045.1 Pseudomonas sp.
GCCAGGGGTGTCGGCATGACTGCCTTTATCGTTCCTGCCGACACCCCTGGCCTCACCCGGCGCAAGCACTCCACATTGGGGTACCGGGGCGGCGATACCGGCGAGCTGTTCTTCGATGACGTGCACGTTCCTGTTACCGACCGCATCGGCGACGAGGGTGCGGCCTTCAAGCTGTTCGATACCGCCGTGACGCTGGATCGCTTCCATATTGCTTCGCGATCGTGGGCCTCCTCGCAGACCGCCTTCGAAACGACCCTGGAGCACGCCCGCCAAAGGAAAATGTTCGGTCAGCGCCTGATCGACATGCAGAACACACAATTCAAACTGGGCATGATTGAAACCGAACTGAAAGTTGCTCGTTCATTCATCGACTGCAGCCTGGAGGCGTATCGTTGCGGCGAATTCGGTATGGCCGACGGCGCCATGCTGAAGATCTGGCTACCGGAAATGGAGGGCCGCGTCATGGATGCCTGCCTGCAACTCTGGGGCGGCAGTGGCTGGATGGAAGACCATCCGATTGCTCAGATGTTTACGGCTGCAAGGCTACAACGAATCTGGGCAGGCGCCACGGAACTGCAATTGTCCGTACTGGGACGCCGCTATTTGCGTTGACGCACAGTCCCGCCCCCGTTCGGGGCAGCTGAATGCCGATCAACCCGCACTAAAAAATAGGCAGTCTGTGGCTACTACTGCAGAACAATAAAATGGAGCAAATGAAAGATGGGCGATCTGACAGGCAAGACCTGGTTCATTACCGGTACCGGCTCAGGGTTCGGGCGGGCCATCGCACAGGAAGTGCTGCTACGTGGGGGCAACGTGGTGGCGTCGGCACGCAATCCCGACAGTGTGGCCGACATTCTTGCCCTCGCACCGGAGCGCGTATTCGCCGCAAGCCTGGATGTGACGTCCACGCAGCAGATCGAGTTAGCGGTCAGCCAGGCGCAGGAGCGCTTCGGCCAAATCGACGTACTGGTAAACAACGCCGGCTTTGGGCTGCTTGCTGCGATTGAGGAGGCCAATGATGCCGAAGTAAGCCATCAGTTCGATGTCAACGTCTTCGGGCTGGCCGCAGTCACCCGTGCAGTACTCCCTGGTATGCGAGCAGTCGGTTCCGGGCAGATTGTAAATATTTCCTCAACGGCCGGTACACGGGGCGGCGCTGGCGTTGGTTACTATGCTGCCAGCAAATTTGCCGTGGAGGCGATATCGGAGTCTCTGTCACGCGAAGGCGAGCCATTGGGCATCCGTGTACTGATCGTTGAGCCGGGGCCATTTCGCACCGACTTCTCTGGCCGCTCGATCACCGTGCCGACAACCCCGATTGCGGTTTATGAACATGCCGCTCGGATACGCAAGTATTCCAGCGCGTTGGACGGCAACCAGGCAGGTGACCCGAAACGGGCCGCGAAAATAATTATCGACACAGTACTCGCCGAGCATCCACCGTTGCGCCTGGTGCTAGGTGGCGAAGCCTATAGAGGTGCTGTTCAATCGATCCGCGAGCGCCTGATCGACATGGAGCGCAGCCACGATATTGCCGCACAGGCGGACTTCCCCAAATAACCCCCCCAAGACAGTGGTGACTGCCAGGGAGGCGGTTGGCAATGTTTTGGACCTGCCCCCCTAACGAATCAGCCGGAAACAGTCGCGAACTTCACGGACGAACAACTCAGGTTGTTCAAACGCGGCGAAATGGCCACCGCGTTCGGGCGTGTTCCAATAGATGAGATTGCTGAACAACGACTCGGCCCACTCGCGCGGCGGACGGCTCAATTCGTGGGGAAAAAGACTGCAACCCACCGGTATTTCAACCTTGCGCGGACGCTCACGAAAGCTTTCCCAGTAAAGGCGCGCCGATGAAGTTGCGGTGTTGGGAAGCCAATACAGCATGATGTTATCGAGTATTTCATCGAGACTGAGAATGCTCTCAAGCCTGCCTTCGCAGTCAGTCCACGCCCGGAACTTTTCATAGATCCACGCCGCCTGGCCAGCAGGCGAATCCGCAAGGCCGTAACCCAGGGTCTGTGGGCGCGTCGATTGCTGTAACGAGTATCCCGCTTCGTGTCGTTGGTACGACATGATCGAAGCCATCGCCGCTTTCTCCGCCGGATCAGTATATTCCGCCCGTTTCGGAGGGATCGTCATCACCGTATTCAAGTGGATCGCAGCAAGTCCTTGAGGGCGAAGGCTGCCGAGGGCTGCGGTAACGGATGAGCCCCAATCACCACCTTGGGCGACGTAACGCGTATACCCGAGGCGCTCCATCAGCGTTGCCCACATGCGTGAAATGCGGTCAATGTTGCAACCAGCGCGGTCAGGTTTGTCCGAAAAGCCGAAGCCTGGCAGCGATGGCACCACAACATGGAACGCATCTTCTGCCCTGCCCCCATGCGCCTCAGGATTTGTCAGCGGACCAATGACTTTGTGGAACTCGATCACGGAGCCCGGCCAGCCATGCGTCATGATCAGTGGCATCGCCTCAGCATGCGGCGAGCGGACGTGGAGGAAATGCACGCCCAAGCCGTCGAGTTCCGTGCGGTACTGCGCAAAACTGTTCAATAGCCGTTCACATCTCCGCCAGTCGTAGCGGGTGTGCCAGTAATCGATCAAAGCCATTACTGAGGCCAACGGAGCGCCCTGCGACCAGTCATCCACGGTTTCTTTATCCGGCCATCGCGTTTGGGCAAGCCGCTGACGCAAAGCGTCCAGTTCAGCCTCTTGGATGCATAGTTCAAATGGACGCACAGTCATGCTTTTCGACACTCCGCCTCTGGCCTTAGATCAAGCTTTTCGAGCAATACACACTCAGAAAAAACCCTTTTGGAATCGCCCCACCCAGCAAATATGCTTTCATTTAATATGCTTGCATAGAAATATTTTCTGCCCGGACAAGGGAGTGACTGGATGCTCGAAGCGGAACAAATGCAGGAGGAGGGAGAGGAAAAATAACGCGTTGCATATTGTATAAATATATATAATATACATGCATACCACTTCAGGTGGCCCTCGCGTAAAGCACCGGTTTCCAGAGCATCACTTGCATGGTACACCGCCTAAAGGCTCCTGGGTGCCCACGTATGAATTACGGCTTAGCGGCTCCAGCATATCCGGAGCGAGACGGAGGAATCATGGCAGGAAAATACTTCGAGCAATTCTCAGTGGGACAAGTTTTCGAGCACGAAATCCGTCGCACAGTAACCAAAGCTGACAACACCTGGTTTTGCGCGATGACATACAATCCCGCTCAAATTCATATTGATGACGAGTACTGCCGCACGACCGAGTTCGGTAAACCCTTGGTCAACAGTATTTTCACCCTGGGCCTGGTGATTGGTTTGACCGTACAGGACACCACCTTCGGCACTACGGTTGCAAACCTGGGCATGACTGACGTGCGATTCCCCCTCCCCGTGTTTGCCGACGACACCATCCGTTCAGTCACCACAGTACTTGAGAAACGTGAAAGTAAATCCCGTCCCGATCAAGGCATCGTTACGTTCCAGCATCAGGGCTTCAACCAGGACGGTCAAGTAGTCGCTACCTGCCAACGTCAGGCGTTGATTCACAAGATAGAGGTGAGAGAAAAGCAACCTGTAACGGCCGCCGTGTGAGAAAAACGCACAAAGTCTCAGGCACCTTTTATTGACTTGGTTGACATTCATCTCTCGGCTTATTTGGGAGCCACCGCCGGTTTCCCAGGCGGCTCCTGCTCTTGAGAGAACTGAGCCATTTGCCCGATGTCCGCACAGAAAATATCAAAACTGCCATCGAACGGTGCGGTTCGCACGACGAGGGAGTACTC
>DQGF01000052.1:4103-4976 GCA_003525045.1 Pseudomonas sp.
CGCACGACGAGGGAGTACTCGCCGGATAACAGGTCCCGCATTGCGACAGGTGCGATTCTTGAATAGGTCCAACCGCGAATTCCTGCAGCATGTTGGGTGTTGATCCGATCATTCATTGCATATGCGACAGGCCCGGGCTGTTGGCAACTGCCTTTGTTGACGAAGGTGTAGATGTGCAAGGGCAGCGTCACTCCATTTGGAACGCCACTGATGAAGAAGCTAAAAGCAGTTTGATTACCCTGGCTTGCCAAAGTGACCGTGGCGATCTGGCTACGATTCTGCGGGGTGGCAATCAAAGGAAGGGTGACCACCTGCTCTGATGCAGTGTTGCAGCCAAAGAGGCCCGCGGTAGCCAAAAGAGCTACCAGTTGTTTTCTGAAATTCATTGTCAACCTCCCGTATTGAAGAAGTCCAATGGGGCGATCTTTCGGCTTTCTCATAAGCTTACACCTGGCTGATCATGACACGCCTCTGTTCTCCCGCATCGGGATAGGCAGCCAGGAGCTGGGGGTACTCGCTTTGAATAAGGCGTGTTATGGCGAGCAGCGCGCGCGTGCAACCGGGGATGCTCCTGGCGCCATTAGCCCAACGCTGGATTGCCTCGCCATAGAGGCGCTTCTGCTCAGAACTGTCCGAAGCCACTCGCCGTGTATGACCAAGTGCTGACGGGCCGAATCCAGCAGGGCGCCGCTCTAGGTAAATTCGTCCCGCGAAATGACCCGGCAAGGCCGTACCCCTGTGGGACGTCAGGGAGTTTCTGATGAAAAATGCTAAATCGCGCTTCGCTCATACAAACTGTTCGCCACTGAGCTATCAGCACTTTTGCGTGAGTTCGACGGTGTCGCCTTCAAGGTGGAAGCAGCCGCTTGGGCG
>DQGF01000052.1:5285-5575 GCA_003525045.1 Pseudomonas sp.
TGGGCCCCCGCCTCTACCAGACCAGCGACTGCAGCGCTGGATAGATCGAACACGTTGAGACTGTGGCCCGCTTTGAGCTAATTGTGGACCATAGGGCTGCCCATGTAGCCGAGACCGACAAAGCCGATGTGCATGGAAGTGTCCTCTTTTGTAATTCTGGAGGTTTTGCCGTGTCGCGCAGGCGCTGTATGCATGCCCCTTTCCCACAGGGACGGGAGCACGCGGTGTGATCAGTTATGGGTGAAACGCGCCGGGCGCTTTTCGACAAAGGCGGCCATGCCTTCCTTCTG
>DQGF01000052.1:5873-6142 GCA_003525045.1 Pseudomonas sp.
CTTTCCTTCTGGTCCGCTGTGGCGAAGACCGAGTGAAAGGCCCGGCGCTCGAAACGTATGCCTTCGCTGAGGCTGATCTCGAACACGCGATTGATGCTTTCCTTGACCATCATGGTGCTCGGCAGTGACTTCTCGGCGATGCCGTGGGCTGCCTTGAGGGTTTCCTCCAACAGGCTTTCCAACGGCAGTACACGGGCCACCAGGCCAGCACGCTCAGCGTCATGCGCGTCCATCTGGCGTCCGGTCAGGCACATTTCCATGGCCTTGGC
>DQGF01000052.1:6425-6571 GCA_003525045.1 Pseudomonas sp.
AGGCACATTTCCATGGCCTTGGCTTTTCCCACGGCACGAGTCAGGCGTTGGGTACCACCGATGCCGGGTAATACGCCGAGGTTGATTTCCGGCTGGCCGAAACGGGCGTTGTCGGCGGCGTAAATGAAGTCGCACATCAGCGCCAG
>DQGF01000052.1:6879-13851 GCA_003525045.1 Pseudomonas sp.
CAGCGCCAGCTCGCAGCCGCCTCCCAAGGCGTAGCCAGCTACAGCGGCGATCAGCGGTTTGCGTCGGCTCGCGATGCGGTCGGCCGGGGCGAAGAAATCATCCAGGTAGATCTGCGGAAATGTCAGGTCGGCCATCTCCTTGATGTCAGCGCCGGCAGCGAAGGCTTTGGCTGAGCCGGTGATGACCATGCAACCAATCCGGGGGTCTTTATCGAACTGGTCCAGTGCCAGGTTCAACTCCGCGATCAACTGGCCGTTAAGGGCATTGAGCGCCTTCGGCCGGTTCAGGGTGATCAGTCCGACGCGCTCGTGTACCTCGAGCAACAGGGTTTCGAATTCCATGGGGCGCTCCTGAAGTGGGCCAGAGGGAATGCCTCGGCCCTTGTGGATTATTGCAAGGTGATCGTGGTGTTGACGGAGCCGCTCTCTTCTTCCTCATCGAACCAACGCTCGGTCACTGACCATTCGTCTTGAGTCGCGAACGGTACGCGAGCGAGTACTTCTAGGGTGGCTGGCTAGACCACGTCGCGCCATTGGGTGCTTTTTGATTCGACGAATTCGCCCTTAATCACCAGCTTGACGGTAGGGATTGCTGGATTGGTTGTGTGCATTGTTGTTATGACTCCAGCCTTAGCAAGCAGATGCGGATGAGGGTCGACGGCATGGCATCAATTGCCTTGAGTCGAATCTTAGCAGTGCGTTTTTATCGGTATCCATTGGTAAAAATGCGATGCGACTCTGCGTTTTTGCACATTAGATGGGCATCGCATAGATGGACTGGGACAATTTGCGTTTCTTCCTCGCAAGCTGACGGCTGCAACGCGCCGTCTGGAAGTTGACCACACCACAGTTTGCGGCGAGTGCATGTGCTATAGAAGGACCTGGGCGCGCAACTGTTTCTACGCAACACCACCGGCTATAAGAGCGCTGTTGCCGCAGGCGGAAGCAATGGAAACCGCCATCTCAACCATCGAAATGGTGCGCGCCGAACAGAACGACAACCTCTCCGGGCACGTGCGTATCGGTGTAACCGAGGGCTACGACACCGTGATGCTGGCGCCTCAGCTAGCCGAACTCACTCGACGCTACCCTAAACTGGGAATCGCGCGCGGGCTCGCTGGATTTTATTCAAGATATCGTCCCTTTTTGCATTCCAAACATACCGAGTTGGTTGAACATTTCGCAGGGCCAGGAACGTGATAATCGAGGCTTCCAGTTCGCGCACCGAACTGAAACTGCCGTCACGCAAGTACACCGTGATGTCGCGAAAAAAGCGCTCAACCATGTTCATCCATGAACTGTATGTGGGCGTGAAATACATGTGAAAGCGTTTGTGTTTCTCCAGCCACGCCTTCACTTTCGGTTGCTTGTGCATGGCGTAGTTGTCGACGATCAAATGCAGTTGAAGGTGCTTGGGCGTTGCAGCACCAGACCGCTGTCCATCACGTCCTGACTGCTGGCGCCCATGTGCACGTAGCGCTCAGCGGTTTCGTTACGCTCGGCGATCTGCTTGCCCAGTGCCTTGACCAGCGGAATCGCCGAATTACCTGCATTGCCGATGGCGACTGCCAACTCGTCGACATCGGACAGTTCCGCGCGACAGGCGGCTTCGAAATCGAGCATGCCCTGTAACCGACCCTGATCGGAAAAAATCGCCCGCATCGCCGGTTGGGTGAAATAGGCATCGAAAAGTTGATGGGTCGGTCTGTTCAAGCCACGGCTCCGGGATTCGAAAAAATCAGTGATGTGATCTCAGGTAGCGTCTGCATGGCTGACCAGCCCTTTGATCACGGCCGCGCTGCCCGCGATGGCATCGCCGACTGCCAATCACCGCGTTAGAAGTCGAAGAACACCGTTTCAGACTCGCCTTGGACGTGAATGTCGAAGCGATAGGCCAACTTGCCGTCCACCGTGCAGCGCTTGGCAATCAAGGTTTCCCGACGTTGTGGCTGTTCGATCAGATTCAATACGGGATCGACCGCATTGGCTTGGGCCTCGTCGTCGAAGTACAGGCGGGTCTGCAAGTGAATGTTGATGCCCCGAGCAAACAGCGAAACATTGATGTGTGCCGCCATGGGAACGCCCGCGGCGTTGTTCACCGTGCCGGGTTTGATGGTTTTGAGTGTCCACTCGCCGACATCCGTGGTCGCGGTCCGGCCAAAGCTGTTGAAGGGTTTTTCCAGATTGTAATCGCTGTCGTAGACGCCTTCATGATTGGCCTGCCAGAACTCCAGGAACGAATCGCGAATCAGGTGACCATTGCCGTCGTAAACGTGCCCCATCAGCAAAATGTGCTCGCCCGGCGCGCCGGGTTTGGCCATTTCGTTCCAGATTTCCTGCTCGCGGGGCGGGTTGCCGGCCGCCTCCAGCGCAAAGCCAATATGCACGTAAGGGCCGGCGGTTTGCGAAGGGGTTTCAGGCAGAAGTTGAACGGGCATGCGCGTGCCTCCTCAGCAGTTTTCGAAGTGGGTCTTGCGCTGACCGCGCAGAACGATATCAAAGCGATAAGCCAGGCAATCCATGGGATTGGCCATGCTCATATCGAGCTTGGCGATCAGGCTCTGCACCGCTTCCTGACTGGCGATCGACTTGACGATCGGGCACATCGGAATGAGCGGGTCACCTTCGAAATACAGCTGGGTGATCAATCGCGTGGCAATCGACGGGCCGCTGATGGAGAAGTGAATATGCGCCGGACGCCAGTCGTTGGGACCATTGCGCCACGGGTACGGACCGGGTTTGACCGTGCGAAAACTGTAGTTGCCGTCGCGGTCGGTCAAGGCACGGCCGACGCCACCGAAATTCGGATCGATGGGCGCCAGGTAGCTGTCTTTCTTGTGCCGGTAGCGACCACCGGCATTGGCTTGCCACATCTCCACCAGGGTATGCGGAATTGGCTTGCCGTACTGGTCGCAGACGCGGCCGGCGACGATGATGCGCTCGCCGATGGGCAGGCCACCCTGGTTGAAGTTCAGCAGCAGATCGTTATCGTGCTGCCCCATCTTGAGGTGGGAAAAGTCCGGGCCGCTGGTTTCCGACAGGGACTGGGGAATACTCACCAAGGCCTGGCGCGGCGAACGCAGGATCGAGGTTTTGTAGTCAGGCGTCAGGGCTTTGGGGTGCCAATTGCGGTCACGAATGACGAAGCGGCTGTTATCCGCATCAGACATGTCGGTCTCCTTGTTGTTATGGGTAAGAGCTAGGGATACGCGCTGCGTAGACAGCAGTCAGTGACCCAGTCTCCTCCGATAAGGCCTCATCCAAAATTGAAAAAACCGACCCTATCCATATCCAAACGGTTATGGATAGCAA
Organism: Pseudomonas sp.; assembly: GCA_003525045.1. GTDB lineage: Bacteria > Pseudomonadota > Gammaproteobacteria > Pseudomonadales > Pseudomonadaceae > Aquipseudomonas. The sequence goes on from DQGF01000052.1 coordinate 10,192, forward strand.
CCCTCGCGATATTCCTGCCCCACCTCGCGCAGCACCTCCACACACCACTGAGCCGCCAGGGGCATCGGCAGCGCAGGATTGCTGCACAGCCCCACAGAACCACCCGGTTCGCGAATCCCTAACTCCAGCTCCACCAGCTCACCTCGACTCAGGTCCTGTCTGACCGCATCAAAAGGCGCGACCCAGATCGCCTGACTGCACTGCACATAACGCCGACTCAGGGTCAACGACAGGGTTTCCAGACGCTGGCGCGGTGGGCTGATGCCGTGCTGCACAAACAGGCTGTCGGCGAATTTGCGAATCGTCGTCCCCGCCAGCGGCAACACCAGCGGATAATCTTCGAGATTTTTATGCGCCAGTGGATCGGCCAACAGTGGATGACCATTACGCACTACCAGGGTCATGGATTCGCTGTACAGATGCTCGAACGTCAGCCCAAGGATCTGCGGGCTATCCGTCATCCGTCCGACCACCAGGTCCAGCTCCCCCACGCGCAATCGAGACAACAGGTACGCACTCGGCCCGGTGACCACGCTCACGACTAACGCGGGATGTCGGGCGTGCAAACGGCAGACAACCTCGGGTACCAGCACACTTTCCACGGTGGACAGCACACCGAGCCTCGCGGTGATCGGCTCATGCTCGCCGGAACGCAGGCTATTGACCCCTTCGCGCAGTGCCTGGACACTCGGGCCGGCGTAACGCAGAAAGGCCACCCCAGCGTCGGTCAACGCCGCACCGCTTTTGCTGCGCAAGAACAAGGTGGCGGCCAGCAGGGTTTCCAGCTCTTTGAGGGTCTTGGAAAGCGCCGGCTGGCTGATCGCCAGTTTGTCCGAAGCACGCGCCAGGCTGCCCTGCCGCGCCACTTCGAGAAAGCACACCAAATGGCGGAATTTGATTCGAGTATCGATATTCACCGCAGTTCGCTGCCTTCGAGGTCTGGCATCCGCTAACGCTGGATACGGAATTGTTTCGGTGACTGCCCTGTGCCGCGCTTGAAAAAGCGCGAGAAGTAAGCCGGTTCGGAAAAGCCCAGGCTGTCGGACACCTGATTGATGGTCATGGTGGTGTAGACCAGATCGCGCTTGGCCTCCAGCAATAGTCGCTGGTTGATCATTTGCAAGGCGGATTGCCCTGAGAGGCGTCGGCACAGGGCGTTGAGGTGAGCGGCGCTGATCCCCAGCGTCGCCGCATAGTGCTCGATGGGCAGATGCTGGCGAAAGCGCAGTTCCAATGTCCGGGTGAAGAGCTGCAAATACTCGCGACCACGGTCAAGCGGCAATGCATCCGGCAACGACAGTTCCAGATTACGGCGACTGAGCCAGATCGACAGTACCGTGATCAACGAATGCAGCATCGGATCACGGCCGGGCTGGTGTTGGCTGTATTCCTGAGTGATGGCTGAAAACAGCGTGTCCAGATACAGATGCCCGGAACCGATCGTGTAACAGGCAGCGGTGGTCAGCACGGGACTGTTGAGCGAGGCGCCGAGCTGTTCGGCCAGCGGCTGCGCGAGGCTGAGCACGTGACCTTGAATATCCTCGGAGAACTTGAAGGTGTGCACACTCAGCGCGGGCACGACTTGCAGCGAGGGTGAATCGATGTGGTTGATCACGTCTTCGACTTTCAGCGTCGCCTGCCCTAACTGCACATATAACAGCTGCACCAGATCGCTGTGCCGATGGGGTTTTATTTCCCAGCCGTGCAGCTTGCTGCGCTCGGGGATCGACTCGCAATGAATCAGGTCGGGCGTCGGCCAAGCGCTGGTCTCGCCATAGAGCTTGAACACCGGAACCTGCGCAGCGATTGATTTCGACATCTTCCCTCCACTGCGACGATCCACGAAAAGTCCATGGAATGCACCCGATAGTGCCTTCATATCCCTGCTTTATCCACTAAAAATACAGGAGACAAAAATAACAGTGCCCTGTAAGGCGTCACGCCTTCAGCCGCACCAGACAGGACTACCACCATGAAAACCCAAGTCGCCATCATCGGTTCCGGCCCGTCCGGTCTTTTGCTCGGTCAACTGCTGCATCGCACAGGCATCGACAACGTCATCATCGAACGCAAGAATCCCGACTACATCCTCTCCCGAATTCGTGCCGGTGTGCTGGAACAAGGCATGGTCGATCTGTTGCGCGAAGCGGGTGTCAGTGAGCGTATGGACGCCAACGGTCTGGTGCACGACGGCTTCGAACTGGCCTTCGACGGACGCTGTGAACGCATCGACCTTAAAGCACTGACCGACGGCAAAACGGTCATGGTCTACGGTCAAACTGAAGTCACCCGCGACTTGATGGACGCCCGTGCCGCCGTGGGTGCGATGACCATTTACGATGCCGAAAATGTGCAGCCCCACGGCATGAAGAGCGACAGTCCTTACGTGACCTTCGAGCGTAACGGCGAGACCGTTCGCCTGGACTGCGATTACATTGCCGGCTGCGACGGCTTTCACGGCGTATCGCGGCAATCGATACCGCAAGAGACGCTGAATATTTTTGAACGGGTTTACCCTTTTGGCTGGTTGGGTATCCTGGCCGACACCCCACCGGTTAACCACGAACTGATTTACGCCAACCATGAGCGTGGCTTCGCCCTGTGCAGCATGCGCTCGCCGACGCGCACCCGTTATTACGTACAAGTGGGCGCAGAGGAAAAGGTCGAGGACTGGTCGGACGAACGTTTCTGGGGGGAGCTCAAACGCCGTCTGCCGCCTCATATCGCCGAACAATTAGTGACCGGTCCCTCTATTGAAAAGAGCATCGCTCCGTTGCGCAGTTTTGTCGTTGAACCCATGCAATACGGCCGTCTATTCCTGCTCGGCGATGCCGCCCACATCGTCCCGCCCACCGGCGCCAAAGGCCTGAACCTGGCGGCGAGCGATGTCAGTACCTTGTATCGCATCCTGCTCAAGGTCTATGGCGAAGGTCGCACCGACCTGCTGGAGAAATACTCGCAAATCTGCCTGCGTCGCATCTGGAAAGCCGAACGCTTCTCTTGGTGGATGACCTCGATCCTCCACCGCTTTCCCGACACTGATCCTTTCAGCCAGCGTATCCAGAAAACCGAACTTGATTACTTCGTCGGCTCGGTAGCTGGACGCAAGACGATTGCGGAAAATTACGTCGGACTGCCCTACGAGGCCATCGAGTAAGTTTTCCCGACTCCTGGCAGGAGGTAGTTTCGCCATAAAGATCGAATGCCGGAACCGGTCGAGATGGTAAGCCACATACATTTTTTCAACCACCAACAGCATGTTTAAGACCGCACTCCCAACTGAACGGCGACGGAACCGCTCAACGCAAGCGGCTCCGTCCCCCGTCATCACGCGGTTACGCTGTTGATCTTGCCTGGGGGAAACAGGAAATAGGCCAATGCTGGCAACATGATCAGCGCCCCCAACATGTTCCAGACGAACATGAACGCCAGCAAAATTCCCATATCCGCCTGAAATTTGATAGGCGAGAAGTACCAGGTCGCGACTGCAATTCCCAAGGTGGCTCCCGTCAGCACCACTATTTTGCCAGTGAACAATAGTGATCTGTAATACGCCTCGGAAAGACTGACGCCTTCGCGCAGATAACGCAGCATCACCGTCATAATGTACAGCGCGTAATCCACGCCAATGCCGACTCCCAGTGCAATCACAGGCAATGT
>DQGF01000053.1:0-6751 GCA_003525045.1 Pseudomonas sp.
TTGCCCGCGAAGGGGCCCGTCAGACCAACCCTGCACTCACAAGTAGTTCCTCCAGCGCCAATAAATCCGGCACTTTCGCCACNTGNTCCCCCACCTGCACCGCCGCCTGTTCCAGCGAACACAACGGCACATCGATATAGCTCAACTGACTGTCGAGCTTGTAAGACCTCGGAATCCCCTGGACCGGCAACGCAATGAACTTCAGCTCGGGCCGCCCGCCGAGGGTATTGAGGATGACGATCCGCGCTCGATCACCGATGACGATTTTGTTACCACACGCCGCCTCGAAACTGATCAGCGGAATCTGCCGATTGCGCCACGTTACCCGTCCCAGATACCACGGTGGCGTATCGAGATCGAACGCTCCCGGCTGGTAGTCGATCAGCTCGGCGACAGCGACGTTGGGCAAAATCAGGTTGCGGTCGGCCAGGGGCAACAGCAGCCCGGTGAGGTTGCTGGTACGGTGCTCAAGCATGGGTCTTGCTCCACAATGCGATGCTTTCGAGCAGCACCGATTCCTGGTACGGCTTGCCGAGGTAGTCGTTGACGCCGATGGCCATGGCGCGGTCGCGGTGTTTCTGGCCGGTGCGGGAGGTGATCATAATGATTGGCAGGTGCTGCAAACGTTCATCGGCGCGCACCCGGGTCGCGACTTCGAAACCGTCCATGCGCGGCATTTCGATGTCCAGCAGCATCAGGTCCGGCAGGTGTTCTTCGAGCAGCAGCATGGCGTCGACACCGTCCTTCGCGGTCAGCACGTTCATGCCATGGCGTTCGAGCAAACGGCTGGTGACCTTGCGCACCGTGACCGAGTCGTCGACCACCAGCACCAGCAATGGTTTGTGTGGCTCGGGTTCTGCCTCTTGAACCAGTGCTCGCTGTGCAACTTGCGCCTGCAGGGAGCGGATCGGTGCCAGCAGATCGACAATCAGCACCACCCGGCCATCGCCCAGAATCGTCGCTCCGGACAACCCCTGTACCGCGGCGAACTGCGGACCGAGGCTTTTCACCACGATCTCGCGAGTGCCTGCCGTGGAATCGACCTGCACCGCAATGTGCCGCTCATTGCATTGCACCAGCAAGACCGGCAGCGGCAGGCTCTGCCCTAGCAATTTGGGACGGGTGCTGGTCTTCAGCAGTTCACCGAGGTAGCACAGTTCATAGTGCTGCCCGGCGTATTTGTAGGTCGGCGGATCGAGCCGGTAATGCCCTTCGAGTTCGTTGGGCAACACGCGCACGATGCCGTCAATCGTATTCAGTGGGATCGCGTATTGATCATCAAAGCACTGCACCATCAGCGCCCGGTTGACCGACACGGTCAACGGCAGGCGAATCCGGAAGTGCACGCCCTGCCCAGGCACAGAGTCGATGCTCATGGTGCCGCCGAGTTGCCGTACTTCTTCGTGAACCACGTCCATGCCCACGCCACGCCCGGAGATCTGAGTGATTTTCTCTGCGGTGGAGAACCCGGGCTGGAGGATGAATTGCAGCGCGTCGCGGTCGCTGATGTTGCTGTCCGGGGCCAGCAGGCCGCGCTTGATCGCCTTGCGCCGGACCGCATCCAGCGGCACGCCGGCCCCATCGTCGCGGATGTCGAAAATGATGTCGCCGCCCTCTCGCGACAGGTCGAGGGTGATCCGCCCCTGAGCCGGTTTACCCGCCGCGATACGCACCTCGGCGGACTCCAGGCCATGGTCCAGCGCGTTACGCAGCATATGTTCCAGCGGCGCTGCCATGCGCTCGAGAACGTTGCGGTCCATCTCGCCCTCAGCGTTGCCGACGATGAATTCCACGTCTTTGCCCAGCTCGCTGGAAACCTGACGGACGATGCGTTTCAAACGCGGCAGCATGCGCTCGAACGGCACCATGCGCGTCCGCATCAGGCCTTCCTGCAGTTCGGTGTTGATGCGGCCCTGCTGTTGCAGCAGGTTGTCCGCATCCTGATTGCGCCGCTCGAGGGTTTCCTTGAGGTCGAGCAGGTCGGAGGCCGATTCGAATAGCGCCCGCGACAGTTGCTGCAACTGCGAGTGACGGTCCATTTCCAGCGGATCGAATTCTTCGTAGCCCAGGCGTTCGGCGTCGACCTGCTGACGGCTGAGAATCCGTCCCTGGGTTTCGGTATCGAGGCGGCGCAACTGGTCGCGCATGCGCTCGATGGTGGTTTCCATCTCGCTCAGGGCCACGCGCGCATCGTTGACCTGTTGCTCGATCCGGCCACGGAAGATCGAGGTTTCGCCGGCCAGGTTGACCAGATCGTCGAGCAGTTCTGCCGAGACCTTGACCATGTCGGCACCGGCTTCGGCTGGCAACGCGGGAGGTTCGGGCTTTAGCGTTGCGAGTGTCACAGCCGGCGTTTCAGGCACCGTCGGATGACTGAAATTCCTGATCATGTCGATCAGTTGATCGGCCGCTGGCAAAGGGTGCCCGGCGCGGGTCGCGTCGAGCATCTGCGCCAGCCGGTCGTGGCTGCTTTGCAACAGCGCGAACAAGGCGGACGTAGGTTGCAGAACGCCGGCGGACAGGCTTTCGTAGAGAAACTCCAGTTCATGGGCCATGTCGCCGATCGGGACGATCTCCACCATCCGCGCGCCACCCTTGAGGGTGTGCAGATCGCGCAACAGGGTTTCCACTTCCTGACGATTCGTCGGTTCGGCCTGCCAGCGCACCAGGGCCGCGCCAGAGTTTTCGATGATGTCGAAACCTTCCTCGAGGAAGATGTCCAGCAACTCGGGATCATGGGCGGCCGAGTCGGTGACCGGCGTGGGCTCCAGCACATCAACGGCATTGACGCTGCCCTGACGGAATTCGCGTATGGCCTCGATCAGCTCACCCGGATCGTCCAATGGCTCCTGGTTTTGCAACTGCTCAAGCAACTCTGCGAGCCGGTCATGGCTCTGTTGCAGCAGCTGCGCCAACGCTTCGCCGTGGCTGAAACGGCGATCGACAAGGCCTTCGTAAAGGCTTTCCAGCTCATGGGCCAGGTCACCGACCGGCTCGATTTCGGCCATCCGCGCACCGCCCTTGAGGGTGTGCAAGTCACGCTGTAAGGACAGCAGCGACGCGGCGTTGTCCGGGTCGCTCACCCAGCGTTGCAGGGCCTGGCCGGCGCTTTCGAGGATATCCACTGCTTCTTCGAGGAAGATCCCGACGATTTCATTGTCCAGGTCCGCCCCGGTTGCCGTCTGCGCAAGCTCTGCCGTGGCACTGCCCAGCTCGCGAATGCTCAGGGTACGGCTGCCGTCGCTACGGATCAGGCCCATGGCCGAGGGATCGAGGCTCTCATCAAGCAAGCCGCGCAAGGCCTGGATCCGCTCCGGTTGCGGGCTGACTTCCTGGCCGGCGGCCAGTTCGTCGAGCATGTTGATCAGCGCTTCGTGGGCGCTTTGCGCCTCGTGGAAAAACCGCTCACTGACCGCCAGGCTGCTTTCTTCCACTGCACCATAGAGGTCGAGCAAGGCTTCGCAGAGCTCATCCACCGGATGCAAATCGGCCAAGTGCGCGCCTTCGCCCAGGGTCGTCAATTCGTCCAGCAGCGCACTGAGTTCCTGACGCTCGCCGGGATGTTGCTGCCAACGCTGCAACAGACTTTCGGCATCCAGCAGAATGTCCATGCCTCGGGCGAGAAAGTTATTGATCAATTGTGGATCGCGCTTGATGCGCTGTTTGATATTGGGTGCATTCAAAAGGCTTTGCAGACGCTCGGCCAGTAACGCCTGGGTTCGCTCGATCAGCGAGCGGGCACCGGGAATCGCGGCCAGCGGATCGCCCTTGAGTTGTCGCAACCCTAGACGGAACAGTCCTTCAGCCTCCAGCAAGAGTTCGACTTCGTCCAGGTCCAGCGCAAGCAGGTGTGCCTTGTATTCCCTGGCTAGTTGATCCAGCGGCGCCGCCAGCTCGGCAATCGGCAAAACGCCGGCCATGGAGGCACTGCCCTTGAGGGTGTGCAAGGCTCGCTGCAACTCGTCGCTGGCCTGCAACGGCATGTGCTCGGCGGCCTGATCGAGGAAGCGGTTGAGACTGCCCAGATGGGTTTCGGCTTCGTTGCGGAAAATCTCCAGCAACAACGGATCAAGGGCCGCAACATCCTGCGCATCCTCATCGGCTATCGGTTCATCGCCCTTGGCCAACACATGGGCATGCGCGGCCAATTGATCGACATCATTGCGCTGGCGTTGGGCATTGGCGGCAAATTCGGCCACCAGCTCCGGCAGCAGGTTCAGCGCATCACCCAGCAGTTGTTGCACCGCAGTCCCCGGCGCAACGCTGTGTTCCAGCACACGGTTGAGTAGATTTTCCACGGCCCAGGCCAGTTCGCCCAACACTAGCGCGCGGACCATCCGGCCGCTGCCCTTGAGGGTATGGAAGGCCCGGCGCAGTTCGCTCAGGGCCGACTTGTCTTCGGGGTTGGCCGACCAGCGCGGCAGGTATTCCCGGAGGACTTGCAAAACCTCGTCGGTTTCCTCGAGGAAAACTTGCCGCAGCTCATCGTCCACCGGCTCTTCGCCGACCGGTGGCGGTAATAGACTGCCGGGGGTGGTCAGGGCTGGCGGGTTGACGGCAGACAGGGGGGTGGCCAGCACATCGGCCAGGGTCTGCAAGGTTGCCGGGGCGTCCAGCTCCTGAAGATCCTGCATGACCTGTGCTTCAGTCGGGCTGAGCACATCTTCAAGCACCGGCACATGTTGCTCGCTGGGGAAGAAGCCGAGTGATGCCAGACTTTTTTCCGCGACGTCGAGCAGCTGTTCGCCGGGTGCTTCGGGGTCGTCGCCAAGGCGCTCCAGGTAGTACTCGATGCTGGTAACGACGTCGGCCAGGCTGTCGAGTTCCTGCCAGCCGGGGTGATCCGGGTCCAGCAACAGATGCTCATGAATGAAGTGATTACAGGTTTCGATCAGGCCCGCTGCGCGGCTCAACGGAATCATCGCCAGCGCACCGCGTACCTGGGTCAGCAAGGCCGGCAATGGTTGCAGGTGCTGGCGATCCCAGTCGGCGTCGATGTAGTCGACGATCATGTCCTTGACCTGTTGCAGGCAGATGCGTGCTTCCTTGATCACGATCTGGTGGATCTGCGTCAGATCGGTGGTGGGCAGGCGGCTTTCTTCCAGGCTTTCCGGCTCGACGGTGCCGACCATGCCGGCCAGGGTCGCTTCGACATAGAGCAAGGCGCCAGCGACGTCCATGAGGATCGCGTCGTTGGGCTCACGCTGGCCTTGGGCAAGGCTCAGCACCACCGCCAATTGATCGATGATGACCTTGCGTGGCTGGCCGAAACCGAGCACCGCCAGTGTGTCGGCGATTTGCCGCAGAGGCGCCAGCAAGCTGTCGAGGTCCGAGGTGTGCTGACGGTCGCTGCGCACGAACAGGTCCAGTCGCTCCTTGACCCGCACCAGCTCTTCGCATAGCGCCGCCAGCACCGAGCGCATGGCGTCGCGGTCGGGGCCAGCCAAGCGTGCGCGTTCTTCATCGACCATCGCGCTGTCAGGTAGCGCATCGTCCAGCCCATAGCGATCTTTCATGGTCAGCATCTGCCCGGTGGGGTATTCGGCCTTGGCAATGTAAAACAGCAAACTCTTGAGCAATACCGGCGGCGCCGGCTGATTGATTCCGGGCATGCCCTGTTCGAGCAGGCGCTTGAGTTCCTTGTCAGCCTCCTTGAACAGGCTGCGCAAGGCCGGGCTGTAGGCGATCGCGCCCTCGCGCATGCCTTCGACCAGCGCCGAGGCGACTTGCCACAACGGGCTCAGGGGCGCGGTGCCGCACAATCCTTCCAGGCGCGCAAACACTTTGGCCAGATAACCGAGATTAGTATCGTTATCCTGCTCGCGCAGCATTCCGACCAGGGCCATCTGCAACATCTGCCGCAGCTTGCGTAGCACACTCTGTAAATCCGCCGGTTCCAGCAGCGCGACTGACTCTTCGTCCAGTGGCAGCAGAACGGGTATTTGCGGCGTGAACAGGCTGGTTTCCGACAGCAAGCTTTCGCCGCGGGCGCTGCGTAGATCGTTGATCAGCGGCAACATCACCAGCGGCAACTCACGACGGGCGCTTTGCACCCGGTCGAGGTAGATCGGCAGTTGTCCGAGGGCCTGCAGCAACAGGTGGATCGCCTCATCGTGCAAGCTGACGCGGTGGTGCAGCAGGGCCGTAGTCAACTGTTCCATTTCTTCGGCGAACAGCGCCGCGCCGTAGAACTCGACCATCTGCAAACTGCCGTGCACCTGATGGATGCACGCCAGGCATTCGCTCAGGGCGTGCGTCGCCTGCGGGTCATCAAGCAAGGTGACGATCGCCTGATGAGCCACTTTCAACGTTTCGGCAATCTCGCCCTTGACCCACTCGAGGGCCACATAGTCGTGCCGATCACCCATAACCACTCCAGTCCCCAGCCCAATCGAGAATCATACGCCCTTGGGCGCTTTACACTTTATCCGCAGCCTGCGCCCGGGTGGCCGGCAAGGTGAAGCCGGACACCGAACGCCGCAACTGGCTGGCCATTTTCGCCAGGTTGCCGATGCTCTCGGCGGTGGCCGTGGAGCCGGACGAGGTCTGCGTGGTGATCTGTTGGATCACGTTCATTGTCAGGGAAATCTGCCCGGCCGAAGACGTCTGTTGTTGCGCGGCGTTGGAAATACTCTGGATCAGCGCCGCGAGGGTCTTCGATACCCCTTCGATTTCTTCCAGGGCCACCCCGGCATCCTGCGCCAGACGCGCGCCGCGCACCACTTCGGTGGTGGTCTGCTCCATGGAAATC
>DQGF01000053.1:7056-7179 GCA_003525045.1 Pseudomonas sp.
CATGGAAATCACCGCTTCGTTGGTGTCGGCCTGGATCGCGCGCACCAGGGTTTCGATCTGCCGGGTGGCGGCGGATGAGCGTTCGGCCAGTCGTTGAACCTCGTCGGCCACCACCGCAAAACC